>JAEUJH010000843.1 GCA_016794825.1 Gemmatimonadota bacterium | reverse complement strand
GCGCCATCGCCGCCTCTTCCGTGTCGACGGTCGTGACGACCTGAACGACCGGTTCGGGCACTACTTGCCGGCGGTCAGCCCGGCCGTGGCCTCGGGGGCGATCCCGTCGTCGATCGGGACCACCGCGGTGCGCCAGCCGCTCGCGAAGGTCACGGTCAGCCGGTAGCCCAGCGTGTCGGCCACCACCGTCTGGACCCCGGGGAGGCTCTTGGCGTACTCGGCCGCCTTGGTGACCTGGGTGGCGCGGGCTTCGGGCGACGCGTCGCCGCCCCACTGGGCCAGCGACCGCCCGATCGCGACCGCCTTGGCCTGCTCCGCGCCGTAGCGGGCAAACTGGTCGGCCGGGATCAGCCCGCCCTGATCGGATACCGTGCTCTTGAGATCGTAGGGGCGGCAGCCCGCCACCAGCGCGAGGGCGCCCGCCAGAAGGATCGACCGCATCGTCAACAGCCTCGAAAAAGGGGTGGTGAACCGGCGCAAATATAGCCGCCCGTCGCGGGCGGCGCCCGGGAGGATAGATTTACGCCGTCCCTCCACCCGAATCGGCCCTATGTCTTCGACGCCCAACATCCCGGCCCCCCGCAACGAGCCGGTCCTGTCCTACGCCCCCGGATCGCCGGAACGCGACGCGATCAAAGCCGCCCTCAAGAAGATGAGCGGCGAGGTGGTCGACATCCCGCTCATCATCGGTGGCAAGGAAGTCCGGACCGGCAAGACCCATCCGGTCGTCGTGCCCCACCGTCACTCGCACGTGCTGGCCCATGTCCACCAGGCCGATGCCCGCTCCCTGAACCAGGCCGTCCAGGCGGCGGAACGGGCCTGGCGCGACTGGTCGTCGTGGAAGTTCGAGGACCGGGCCGCGGTCTTCATCCGGGCGGCGGAGTTGCTGGCCGGTCCCTGGCGGCAGATCCTGAACGCCTCGACCATGCTGGGCCAGAGCAAGACGATCTTCCAGGCGGAAATCGACGCGGCCTGCGAACTGATCGACTTCTGGCGCTTCAACGTGTCGTTTGCGGAGCAGCTCTACGCCAACCAGCCGATCTCGTCGCCGGGTGTCTGGAACCGGATGGAGTATCGGGCGCTCGAAGGGTTCGTCTACGCCATCACGCCGTTCAACTTCACGGCCATCGGCGGCAACCTGGCCGGCACCCCGGCGCTGATGGGCAACACGGTGGTCTGGAAGCCGGCGGGCACCGCCGCGCTCAGCAACTACTACACGATGAAGCTCCTCGAGGCGGCCGGCTTGCCTCCCGGCGTCATCAACTTCGTCCCGGGCGACGCGGTGATGGTCTCCGAGCGACTGCTCGGCGATCGGAAGCTCGCCGGGGTCCACTTTACCGGCTCGACCGGCGTGTTCCAGACCCTCTGGCGCACCGTGGGCGAGAAGATCGCGCACTACGCCGGGTATCCGCGGCTGGTTGGCGAGACCGGGGGCAAGGACTTCGTGGTGGCCCACCCGAGCGCCGATCCGGAGGCGCTGGCGGTGGCGCTGGTTCGGGGCGCCTACGAGTACCAGGGTCAGAAGTGCAGCGCGGCGTCGCGGACCTACATCCCGCAGAGCCTCTGGCCCGAGGTTCGGGACCGGATGATCGCCATGATCAAGGACATCAAGGTGGGCGACGTGGCCGACTTCCGGAACTTCATGGGCGCCGTCATCGACGCCCGGTCGTTCGGCAAGCTCAAGGGCTACCTCGATCAGGCCGCCAAGGATCGCGGCGTGTCGATCCTGGCCGGCGGCGGCGCCGACGACCGGAAGGGCTACTTCGTCGAGCCGACCCTGATCCAGGTCAAGGATCCGAAGTACCGGACGATGTGCGAGGAGCTGTTCGGGCCGGTCCTGACCGCCTACGTCTACAAGGACGCCGACTGGCGCCAGACCCTCAAGCTGGTCGACGGCACCAGCCCCTACGCGCTCACCGGCGCCGTCTTTGCCCGCGATCGCGCGGCGGTGGAACAGGCCCGGACCGCGCTCCGCGACGCGGCCGGCAACTTCTACGTCAACGACAAGCCGACCGGTGCCGTGGTGGGGCAGCAGCCGTTCGGGGGCGCCCGGGCCAGCGGCACCAACGACAAGGCCGGCTCGATCCTCAACCTGGTGCGCTGGGTGTCTCCCCGCGCCATGAAGGAGACGTTGGTGCCGCCCACCGACTACCGCTACCCGTTCATGGGAGCCCAGTAGTCCGGGCATGATCGGACGGCTCGGCGCGGTCGCGGCCGTCGTCGCGGTCGCCTGGGTCGGGGAACCCGCGGCGTATCGGGGCGCGCAGCTCCGATGCGCCGCGTTTTCCGAGACGATCCGGACCTTCGTCCGGGGGGCCAGCGGAACCGCCACCGTGCAGACCCGGGCGGGTCGCCAGGGGGTGGTGGTGGTGGCCGCGCGCGACTCGACCGCCGGAACGATCGTCGACGTCTGGTACGACTCGCTCGTCGTCTGGCGGGAAAGCGGCGGCGAGCGGGAGCAGCCCGAGCTGGATGGTTTCCTCGGCGGCCGCTACCGGGGGCTCCTCGCGCCCGATGGCGGCTACACCTCGATCCGGGATCCGTTCGTCCCCGCCGAGGTGGCCGAGGTGGCCGACCTGGCCACCGCGATGGACGATTTCTTCCCGCGGCTTCCCCCCGTCGAGCTGGCCCGCGGCAAGACCTGGAGCGACTCGGGTCGAACCGTCCGGCGGCTCGCCGATCGCCGCGATCCGAGCGGCCCGCTGGCCCGGTACGAGTGGACCCTGTCCGCCCGCCGGGGCGAGCGGTATCCCGCGGCGGACACCCTGGCGGTGGTCCTCGATCAGGTCATCGAGGAGCGGGGCGAACTGCTCTGGTCCGACCGGTTCGGTCCCCAGAGCTGGACCCGGCGGATCGTCGTCACCGCCCGGATCCCGGCCACCGGCGGGGTCCGTCGCTCGATCCGCTCGGTGGTCGAGCAGGAAATCGACGTGGTCCGCCGCTACGATCTCGACCCGAACTGCCGTTAGGCAGGAGTCCGCCCATGTCCGTCGTCCGTGCCGCCGTGGTCCAGGACGCCTCCGTCGCCTTCGATCCCGTCGCCACCCTCGACCGGGTGGCCGCCCGCATGGCCGAGGCGGCCCGCGCCCGGGCCGAACTGGTGGTGTTTCCGGAGGCGTTCATCGGCGGCTACCCCAAGGGCATCGACTTCGGCGCCCGGGTCGGGATGCGGTCGGATCCGGGCCGGGAGGAGTTCGAACGCTACTGGCGGGGCGCCATCGAGGTGCCGGGGCCGGTCACCGAGCGGCTCGGCGAGCTGGCCGGCGAGTTCGGGACCTACCTGGTCATCGGCACCATCGAACGCGACGGCGGGACCCTCTACTGCACCGTGCTCTACTTCTCCTCCGAGGGCGCCCTCCTCGGCCGCCACCGGAAGGTCATGCCGACGGCCATGGAGCGGATCATCTGGGGCTTCGGCGACGGCTCCACGCTCCAGGTGCTCGACACCCCCCTCGGCAAACTCGGGGCGGTGATCTGCTGGGAGAACTACATGCCGCTCCTCCGGACCGCCATGTACGCCCAGGGCATCGAGCTGTACTGCGCGCCCACGGTCGACGACCGGGAGCTGTGGACCTCGAGCATGCGTCACAGTGCCCGCGAGGGACGCTGCTTCGTGCTGTCGGCCTGTCAGTTTGCCCGCCGGAAGGACTACCCCGCGGACTACCACCCGATCCAGGGTGACGACCCCGAGACGGTCCTGATCCGCGGCGGCAGCTCGATCATCGATCCGATGGGCACGGTCCTGGCCGGGCCGAGCTACGGCGAAGCCGGGGTGCTCGTGGCCGACCTCGATCTCGGGCTCATTCCCCGAGGCAAGTACGACTTCGACCCGGTCGGGCACTACGCGCGGCCGGATCTGTTCTCGCTCCGGGTCAACACCGCGGTCCAGGCCCCGGTTCGTTTCGACGGCACCGGCGGCCCGCCGTGACATCGAGGCGCCCGTCCTCCCTTGTGCGGCCGAGCGCCAACTCCATATGTTTCCCCAACCTCATCGGGGGACTGCCGCGGGATGTCGGATGTGTTTCGAAGCTCCGACGAATTCGATGAACAGGCCCACCAGCTGTACAACCAAGGTCGTTACGACGAAGCCCTCGCCGTCCTGAAGGAAGGATTGGCGCTCTATCCGTCCGCCGTCGAACTCTACGTCGGCGCGGGCTACGCGTATCTCGCCCGGGAGGAGTTCGCCTGGGCCCGCTCGGCGTTTACCCAGGCGCTGTTCCTCGAGCCGGACCACGAGGACGCCCTGGCCGGCCTGGGCGAAACCCAGCTCCGGATCGGCGACGTGCCGGCCGGAATCCGGTCATTCGATCGGGTCCTGGAACTCGGGTTTTCCGAGGATCACGACCTGATGCTCCAGATCGGCCGGGCCCTGTTCCGCGAAGGGCAGCTGGCCCAAGCCCATCGGTTCTTCGAACTGGCCGCCAGCTCCGAGCCGGAGTGCGAGGAAGCGGCCGCCTGCATGGGATACGTCTCCCATCGCCTGGGCCGCGACGGCGCGGCCATCTACTGGCTCCGCCGCGCGCTCGCGATCGACCCGACCTTTGCCGAGCCGCGGATCTATCTGGCCAACCTGCTCTACGACCGGGGCGAGACGGCCGCGTCCCTGATCCATTTCGAACGGACCGATCCCGAAGAGCATTTCGACGAACTCGGCCTGTTCCGGACGATCGAACTCAAGAAGACCTTCTTCCGGCTGGCCGACGACGACCCCGGGCTCGAGCCGTGGTATCAGCGGGTCAGCGACCTGATGACCGACCCCGACCCGGTCGACGTGCTCCTGGCCGAGGTCGAAGCGATCCAGAGCGACGGCTCGATCCGCGATCCGAATCAGCTCGAACTGTTCGGGACGATGCTGACCGAACTGCAGCAGATGCAGCGGAAACCCGGCCAGCGGCTCGACCAGCACCAGGTGGCCACGCTCTCCGGCCAGCTGTTGCGAGGCACCTGGGACGAAATCCTGCTCCAGCTGAAGGCCGCCGACCGGACCGCCGTCGACCTCTCGGTGTCCGAGTACATGGAGGGCCAGGCCCTCCGCGGCAAGCACGAAACCGGGGTCGTCATCCCGGTCTCGAGTCCCGAGGCCTTCATCAAGGGCGCCGCCGAGGCCGGGGTTCTCCGGATCCTGATCTAGGCTCGCCTCGGAGGTCCGGCCGCCGCCTCCCCGAGCGCGGCGGCCCGGCCTCCCGTCCGTCTCCTGCCAGAACGCCGGTCCTCGTTTACCCTTCCGCATGATTCCGACTGCCGCATCGACCTGGACCCCCGGCGTTCATCGACGGGTCCTGCCCAATGGCCTCACCGTCCTGGCCCAGCCCGACCCCGACGCGCCGGCCGTGGCGGTCGTGATCCACGTTCGAGCCGGCTTCTTCGACGAACCGGATCGCTGGCAGGGGATCAGCCACGTCCTCGAACACATGTTCTTCAAGGGGACGCCGACCCG
>JAEUJH010000800.1 GCA_016794825.1 Gemmatimonadota bacterium | reverse complement strand
CAAGCATTACAACATTCTCGACACCAACGCGCCCACGGTCGAGCAGTTGACCGGCGCGCCGACCAAGGCCATTCTCGCGCGGGCCGCCCTCGGGTCGGCGGCGCAGCTGGCCAACGATCTCGGTGGCGAGATCTCCTTCTTCGCCATCTTTGGACGCGAAGGCTACAATCTGCTCGGGAACGACCCCCGGCTGACCCAGGAAATGCTCCGCGGGCCGCTCGAGTCCGGCGGGTTTGGTGGGGCCAACTTTGCCGGGAAGTACATCTCCCTCCGGACCCTCAATACCTACCTGGCGTCGATCGACGGCGCGCCGGACCTGACCGCCGCCGAGAAGGCGGCCTCGAAGGGGTACGCCCAGACGCTCAAGGCGGTTCACTTCCACCGTCTGATCGTCCGTAACGGCGCCCTCGGGACCCCGGTCCGGGTCGAAGTGGGTCTCGATCAGGAGCCGGCCCCGTTCCTCAGTCAGGCCAACGTCTACGCCTATATCGTGGCGTTGCTCGACTCGGCCAAGACCAACCTCCAGGCCGGCGGCGGGGCGTTCCCCTTCGCCACCCCGGCGGGCTTCGAGAGCGCGGCCACCCCGGCTGATTTCATCAAGTTCAACCGGGCGCTCGCGGCCAAGGTTCAGGTCCACCGGGCCACGTTGGCCAACGGCGGCACGGCGGCCTACCAGGCCGCGTTGACCGCGCTCGGCGAGTCGTTCGTCAGCTCGAGCGGAAGCATGAATCTGGGCGTCTACTACGCCTACAGTTCGGCATCGGGCGAACCGAACAACCCGATCTCGGAAAACCTGAGCGCCCAGCGGTTCTACGTCCACAACTCGATTCGGACGGGCGTGCAGCTCAAGGGCAACGGTCAGCCCGACAACCGGTTCAGCAACAAGGTCAAGCCAGCCACGGGCGCCGCGATCAACCGGACCCAGGGCAGCCTCCCGATCCACAACGACAAGCCGGCCATGTATAACGCTCCCGATGGCAGCGCCGATCTCGGTGCCGACATCGCGGTCATCCGGAACGAGGAACTGCTCCTGCTTCGCGCGGAGGCAAACTGGTTTGCCGGTTCGAAGCAGGCCGCGCTCGATGACATCAACGTGGTTCGTTCGGTGTCCGGCGGGTTGGGCCCGGTGAACCTCACCACGGCCAGTACGAACGATCAGTTCGTCACGGCCTTGATGTACGAGCGTTTGTACTCGTTGCTGTGGGAACAGGGCACTCGATGGGTCGACGCCCGTCGGTTCGGCAAGCTCAGCACCATTCCGGCCGATCGAACTGGCGATATCACGTTCCCGAACATGCTCATCCCGGCCACCGAGTGCGACGCGCGGGGCCTGACGGTTCCGTGCACCCCGCCGGTGACCTGATCGCCGCTGGGTAGGTCCAGTTAACGGAAGCGGGCGAGTCGGTTGGTCGACTCGCCCGCTTCTGCTTTTTCCCACCGCGCGCCGTCCTCAGCCGCCGAACTTGGCCTTGGCGATGGCCAGGATCCTGGCTTCCCGGCCGGTGGCCTCCGCCGCGATGCCCTCACCCTCCGCCAGGAGGTCGGCCACGGCGGCCTTGTCCTTGAGCGACGCGACGTTGGTTCGGACGTTGAGCCAGGCGCCCAGGACGGCCGAGCGGGCGCACAGGGCCCCGACTGCCGCGTCGGAGGCCGACGCCGGGTTCCCGTGCTCCGCCATGGCCTCCAGCAGGTCGAAACTGGCAAACGCCGCCTTCATGACCCGGAAGGGGACCATCGTTGCCCCGCGGTTGGCTTCCTCGAGCGCCGCCGACCGGGCC
>JAEUJH010000758.1 GCA_016794825.1 Gemmatimonadota bacterium | reverse complement strand
CCGTTGGCCGGGCCATGCGCGCCCGCGTACCCGAAGGTGACGGTGCCCCGGGACTCGGCCACCGCCTGGGAAAAGGCCGTCGAGTCGACGCCGTTCGGCGCCAGGATCAGCTTGGCCGGATCGATGCCCCGTTCGGTCAGGTTGGCGGCCACTCCGGGCGTCAGGACCACGATCCGTTCCGCCTTGCGGTAGAGCATCGTCGCGAGCGCGGCGAGCCCCCGATACGCGAGCCCCATCCGACCACCGGCCGCCACCAGACTCTCGGGCCAGAGGTCGCGAACCTCGAGAATGAACCGGGCGCCGCTCCGTCGGGCCACCCGCGCGGCGGCCGCGGCCGCGATCAGGTGGGGCGACGACCCGATCACCACGTCGGCACCCGAATCGAGCCTCAGCACGTTGCGGCCGAAGGAGAGCCAGTTCCAGGCGCGCCGCCAGTCGTTGGCCTGATACGGCGCGCTCCAGAGCCACAGGAACCGGACGCCGTCGACCCACTCCTCGATCGGACGCCGATCGGCGGCGGCGCGGCGGCGCCGGAATGCCCGCTCCTGAAAGTGGAAATCGGTGGAGACGATGGTGACGTCCCACCCGAGGCGCGCCAGCTCGCGGCCCAACTCGGCGTGCCGAGTCCCGCCGGGGAGATCCGGCGTCACCGCGTAGTGGTTCACCCAGATCAATCGCATCGGGTCACTGCCCGTCCGCCCGGCGCGCCGCCCGCTGGTCCATCACGAAAGCCAGCCCGATGAACAGCATTCCGCCGAACAGGAGCCCGAGAATCGCGTTTCGCACCAGGCCCCGGGGGTCCGCGGTGGCCGGCACCAGGGGCGCCTCCACCACCGTGATCACCGGCGTGTCGCGGACCTGATCGATCCGCGCCTGCTCGAAGGCCTGCACCAGCGACGTCACCACCTGCCGGCGGGCGACCACGTCCTCGTTGAGCCGCTCCTGCTCGAACGCGAGCCGGGGCGAGTTGCGGTAGTCCCGGTTGGCCGACAGGAACGCCTGCAGGCGGCCCTCCGCCGCTCGGAGTTCGCCCTGCACTTCGGCCAGCCGACCCTCGACGAACTTCCGTTCGGCGGCGGCCTGCGACTGGCGGCGCTCGAGGTTGAACTCGTTGAGCAGATCGAGGAACCGCTGCGCCACCTGCTGGGCCAGCTCCGGCCACGGCGCCTTGTACGAGAGCCGGATCAGACCGGTCTCGCGGTTCCGGAGGACGCCCACCAGGGTTCGCACCCGGGCCGCCGCCAGTTCCATCTTGACCGCATCGTTGGCCCCGTCGACTCCCAGCAGCTCGATCAGGTTGCCCTCCCGCGCCTCGCCGTCCGCGGAGAACCGATACCGGGTCTCGATGACGCCCCGGACGATTTCCTCCGACTTGAGCAGATCGGCGTAGAACGCCGGGCTCGCGCTGGCTTCGGCTCCGGGAACGCTGAAGCCGAACTGAGCGGCCAGGCCCGAAATCGAGGCCCGGGTACCGCCCGGCGCCTGGGGAACGAACGAGGCGTTG
>JAEUJH010000717.1 GCA_016794825.1 Gemmatimonadota bacterium | reverse complement strand
TTCAACCAGCTGATCGCCCCGGTCATCCCGCCCGCGATCTCGTTCGCGGCGGTGGCGCCGATCGCGCCGCCGTCGATCAGCGAGCCCGTGGTTCCGGCCGCGGCGGAAGCCGAGACCGAAAGCCGGGCCGATGTCGCCCCGACGGCCGAGACCGAGGCCCGAGCCGACGTCGCTTCGGCCGAGCCCGAGGCCCCGGCCGACATTACTCCGGCCGAGCCCGAGCTGTCGCTCGCCACGGAAGCGCCGGTGGCCGTCGTCCAGCCCGATCAGGCGCTCGACGAGGCCGGGGTCGGCGCCGAGGTTTCGGCCGAACTCGCGCCGCCGAGCGGCGAATCAGAGAGCGCGTCGACCGAGGTGGAGCCGACCGTCCTCGACATCGTGCCGCCGGTCGTGGCCCCCGTGGCGGACGAGGCCGAACCGGCCACCCTGGCGCTGGACTTGGTCGCGCCGGCTGAACCGACGCCGCCGGCCATCGCGCTCGACGTGGCCGCGCCGGTTGAGGCGACGCCCCCGGCCATCGCGCTCGATGTGACCACGCCGGCTGCGTTGACGCTGGATCCGACGCCGGCTGAGGCCGCGCCGGCCGCGTTGACGCTGGACCTGGCGCCGGCTGAAGCCCAACCGGCCGCCCCGGCGCTCGACCTCGCGGCCCCGGCCGAGGCGCCGGCCCCCGAGGCCACGCCGGCCGTGTTCATGATCGACCTCGTCGAAACCCCGGCTCCGGCCCCCGCGGCCGCGCCGGAGATGGTCACGATGGAGCAGGTCTCCGAAGCCAATCAGCCGGTCATCGAACTGGCCGAGTTGGCGCCGGATGTCGTGCCCGCCGGCGCCGATCTCACGGCGCGCGAGGACAGCGTCGTCACGGCGGTCGAAGGACTGGCCAAGGCGTCGTGGGAGGAAGCCGCGCCGGTTCCGGCGATGGACGGACTCCTGGTCACCGATCTGGCGAACGATGGAGCCCCGACCGCCGATGGCATCGTCGAGGCCGTCGACGTCGCGCCTCCGGGCGTCGACGTGACCCGCCCGGCCGACGCGCCGATCGCGATCGATCTGGTCGACGTGGTGCTGCCCGGCGAGGACATCGGCATCAAGGCCGAGGCCGCGGTGGCGCCCGAGCCGTTCCTGATCACGGCGGCCGAGGTGGTGGCCCCGTCGATCGGGTCGGATCGGGTCGAGACCATCGCGACCGTCGACGATCACGAACCGCTGGCGCTGATGTCGGCCCACGACGAGCCGGCGCCCGTGGCGGCCCCGGTGGCCGTCGAGCCCGCCACCGATCTGGCGGTGGTCGACATCATGCTGCTCGATCAGCTGGCGCAGGGCGCCGGCTTCTTCCCGAACTACCTGGTCGGCTCCTTCCTCCGGGAAGCGCCGGCTCGGATCGCCGAAATCGCCACCGCGGCCACGCGGGGCGACGCGACCCGGGTGGCCGAGGCGGCCGCCGGCCTCCGCCGCGCCAGCACGTCGGTCGGCGCCGCGCGGCTCGAGGATCTGGCCGCCCGGATGGAGCGCGAAACGGGCGCCGGTCGCGGCGAACAGGCCGCCGGCTACCTCGGCGCCATCGAACACTGCTTCCTCGAGGTCCGGCAGGCGCTCGAATCCGCCAGCCCGCGCGGACTTCCGGCTGACCCGCCGGCCGTCGGCGCCAACTTCCTCGACCAGCTCTCGCCCGAACGCGAGGGACCGGCCCGGCTGCTGGCCCTCAAGCTGGTGGACTCCTTTACCGCCGAAGCGCCCAACCGGGTGGCCGACATCCGGGGCGCCGTCGGCGCGGGCGACGCCGAGTCGGCGCAGCGGCTGGCCCAGACGTTCAAGGGGATGTGCGGCCTGATCGGCGCCGAGACCCTGGCCAAGCTGGGCGCGCTGGTCGAGGCCGACGCCCGCCTCAAGCGGGTGGCGCTGGCCGAGCGGTACCTGGAGCACCTCGAGAACGAACTGGTCCGGGTCCAGACCACGCTCGCCAAGGTCCGGGGCTGATCCGGCCACCGCAGGCAGGGGGAGGCTAGGTCCGTACCTAGCCTCCGCCGGGCGATTCATATAGGGTAGTGGGCGACCAAATCGTGGTCGTACTCCCTGAGGAAGCCCGGATCCATGTCGAAATCGCCCTTCTTCCGGCTCGGCCCCGTCGCGGCCGCCGTCGCCCTGATCAGCGCCTCCGTCCCGGCCGCCGCCCAGCGGAACCGGCCGGCCGTCACCGTCACCGCCGTCACCCCCGCCCTCGACGTCGGCTCGCTGGCCGGTCTCCAGTGGCGGAACGTCGGCCCGTTCCGCGGCGGACGCGCCACCACCATCACCGGCGTCCCCGGCAACCCGCTCCTCTATTACATGGGCGCCACCGGCGGCGGCATCTGGCGGACCGTCGACGGCGGGCTCTCGTGGCAGCCGATCGCCGACGGCCAGCTCAAGATGGGATCGGTGGGCTCGATCGCGGTGGCGGTCGACGACCCCAACGTCATCTACGCCGGCATGGGCGAATCCAAGATCCGCGGCGTCTCCTCCTCCTGGGGCGACGGGGTCTACAAGTCGACCGACGCAGGGAAGACCTGGACCCACGTCGGGCTCCGCCAGACCCGGACGATTGCCCGGGTGGTGATCCACCCGAAGAACAGCGACGTGGTCTTCGTGGCCGCGCAGGGGACCCGCTGGGGGCCGAGCAACGACCGCGGGGTTTACCGCAGCACCGACGGCGGGAAGAACTGGACCCAGGTCCTCAAGGGCGATTCGCTGACCGGCCCGGCCGACCTGGCAATGGACCCGCTCAACCCGCGGATCCTCTACGCCGCCATGTGGGACCACCAGCGGATGCCGTGGTTCGTCCGGAGCGGCGGGCCCGGGAGCGGGATCTGGCGCTCCACCGACGGGGGCGACACCTGGACCCGACTGGGCGGCGGCCTTCCGTCGCTGATGGGACGGATCGGGGTCGCGGCCTCCGCCGCCAAGGCCGGGCTGGTGTGGGCCATCGTCGAAGCCGATTCGGGCGGACTCTATCGCTCCGACGACGGCGGCCAGAACTGGCGCCGGACCAACGACGATCGCGGACTCCGCGCCCGCGCCTGGTACTACAGCCGCGTCACCGCCGACCCGGTCAATCCCGAGCTGGTGTACGTCATCAACGCGCCGCTCTTCAAGTCGATCGACGGCGGCAAGTCATTCGTGGCCCTGCCCGATCCGCACGGCGACAACCACGATCTCTGGATCAACCCCGCCAACCCGCAGAACCTGGCCAAGGCCGACGACGGCGGCGCCGCCATCTCGTACACCGGCGGCACCACCTGGTCGTCGATCATGAACCAGCCGACCGCGCAGTTCTACCGGGTCAGCGTCGACGACCGCTTTCCCTACTGGCTCCACAGCGGGCAGCAGGACAACGGCACCATCGCCATCCCGAGCGCGGTGAACGGCCCCGGCATTGCCAACGACCACTTCGAGGACGTGGGTGGCTGCGAGAGCGCCCACGTGGCGTTCGACCCGGCCAACCCGCGGTTCCTCTACGCCAACTGCTACAACGGGATCATCACCGAACACGATCGCGCCACCGGCGAGAATCGGAACGTGATGGCGTATCCGTACCTCGGCCTGGCGGAGCCTTCGGATCAGCTCAAGTATCGGTGGAACTGGTCGAGCCCGATCATCACCTCGCCGCACGATCGGAAGACCATCTACCACGGGGCCAACGTGGTGTTCCGGTCGACCGACCGGGGCCAGAGCTGGACCGCCATCAGTCCCGATCTGACCCGGAACGACAAGACCAAGCTCGGCCTGGGCGGCGGTCCGATCACCAACGAGGGCGCCGGGGGCGAGGTCTATCAGACGATCTACTATCTGGCCGAATCCTCCCATGAAAAGGGCGTCCTCTGGGCCGGCACCGACGACGGCCTGGTCCAGCTGACCCGCGATGGCGGGGGCACCTGGACCAACGTGACGCCCAAGGGCCTGCCGGAATCGCTGATCAACATGGTCGAGGTGTCGCCCCACGATCGGGCCACCGCGTATCTGGCCGTGAGCCGTCACAAGTTCAACGACTACACCCCGCACGTCTTCAAGACCACCGACTACGGCGCCACCTGGACCCGCCAGGTGGCCGGATTTCCGGAGGGCGAAGTGGTCCGCGTGGTCCGGGAAGATCCGGTCCGGCGGAACCTCCTCTACGCCGGCACCGAAACCGGCGTCTGGGTGTCGTACGACGGCGGTTCGTGGCAGCGAGCCCAGTTCAACCTGCCGCACGTTCCGGTCACCGACATCCGGGTCCACCGGGGCGACCTGGTGATCGCCACCGAGGGCCGGGCGTTCTGGATCCTCGACGACATCGGCCCGATCCGGGAACTGGCCGCGGGCGCGCCGGCGCTCAAGCTGTTCCAGCCGCGGACCGCCTACCGAACCCAGCTCGGCTTCAACGCCGCGGTGCCCGGCCTGGGCCAGAACGCCCCGCAGGGCGCCCTGCTCTCGTTTGCGGTGCCCAAGCTCGACTCCACCACCGTCGCCCGACTCGAGGTGCTGGATCAGGCCGGCGCCGTCGTGCGGACCTACGCCACCGACGCCAAGCCGCCGCGGAGCAAGCTGGCGATCAAGCCGGGATTCAACCGAATGACCTGGGACCTCCGGGGCGAGCCGCCCACCCGCGTGCCCGGGCTGCTTTCGGCCGAGTCGGGCACGGCGTCGGCCGGATTCCGGGTGGCGCCGGGCCGCTACCAGGCTCGGCTGACCGTCGGCACCGAAACCGTCACCACCTCGTTCGAGGTGGCCGCCGACCCGCGCACCAACCCGTCCGCGGCCACGGTGCGGGAGCAGCAGGACTATCTCGGCCGGATTCGCGATCGGATCGACCTGATGCACCAGCGGGCCAACGCTCTCCGGGGCGTCCGCGACCAGATCAAGAGTCTGGTCGAGCGGACCGGTTCGCTCCCCGGCGCCGATTCGGTCACCGCCGCGGCCAAGCCGCTCCAGGCGGCCATCGACTCGGTCGAGCTGCAGTTGATCAACGCCCGGGCCCGGACCTTCCAGGACGTGATCGCGTTCCGGAACGGGCTCGCCGATCAGTACCTCAGCCTGGGCGGCGCCATCGACGGCACCGACGAGCCGGTGACGGCCGGTATGAAGGCGCGGCTCACCGATCTCGAGGACGCCTGGCGGACCCTCGGCGCCCGGATCGACCGGATCCTCGGCGCGGATGTGGATCGCTTCAACGCCACGGTGCGGGGTCGGAACGTGCCGGCGGTAGTGATTCCGCCGGCCAAGTGACGCGGGAGGGCGACATGGAACGCACGGTGATCGTGAATCGGCGCGCGGTAGCCCGCGCCGGGATCTCGTTCGGAACGGCCCTGGCCATCGCGATCTCGTGGTCGGCCAACCACTCGATTCTCTGGGCCATCATCCATGGGCTATTTTCCTGGGTCTACGTGATCTACTACGCGTTGCGCTACGGGAGCTAGCCTGACGGACCGATCCGAGTTCCAATTCACCGACGAAATGGTGCCGCGGGGGTACGACGAGTACCTCGTCCCCCGCCTGTTCGGGCCGTGGGCCGAGTCGCTGGTCGATCGGCTCCAGCCGGCGCGAGCCATTCGGGCGCTCGACGTGGCCACCGGGCCGGGCACCGTGGCCCGGGTGCTGTCGCGTCGGATCGGGCGGCGAGGTCAGGTGGCGGCGTGCGACGGCTCGCCCGCCATGATCGCGCGGGCCCAGTCCAAGCCCGAGATCGAAAAGGGCGCGCCGATCGCGTACACCGTGGCGCCCGCGGCGCCGCTCCCGTACCCCGACCGGAGCGTCGATGTCGTCACCTGCCAGCAGGGCCTCCAGTTCTTTCCCGACGGCAAGGCCGCGCTGGCGGAAATGAAGCGGGTCCTGGTCCCGGGCGGCCGGCTCGCGGCGTCGGTCTGGTGTCCGCCGGAAGACTGCACCGTGTTCTTTGCCTATCAGCGCGCCCTCCGCGAGGCCGGACAGGACGAGATCGCCAACCTGATGTCGATCCCGTTTCCGCGCTGGACCGCCGAGGACGTCGACGCCCGCGCCCAGGAGGTCGGCTTTGCCGAGGTGCGGGTGTTCGACGAAACCCGCGATCTCGAGTTCGAGGGCGGGATCGCGCAGGCGCTCCAGGCGTTCATGGGCACTCCGATCGGGCCGCTGCTCGCCAAGCTCCCGCCGGCGGCACACGCCGCCATCGGGGCCGCCGCCGAGCGGACTTTCCAGCCGTTGCTCCTCGACGGAATCGTCCGCGGACCGATGCGATCGTGGGTCCTCCTCGGGACGGCCGCCTGATGCTTCGCCGCCTGGCGGTGTTCGGCAGCCGAACCGAACTGGCCGGACCCGACGAACTCGCCGCCGCCCATCGGCTCGGCCGGCTCATCGGCGAACAGAGCGTGACGGTCGTGTCCGACGGCGCGCCGGCGGGGACGCTGGCGGTACTGGTCGAGGCGGCCAGCAAGGCCGGTGGCCGGCTGATCGGCGTGTCGGTGTCCGACGCGACCGAGCCGGCCCGCGCCGACCTGACCGAGCATCGACGAGTGGCCGACGCCGCCGCGTGGCGGTCCGAGATCGGTTCGCTGGCCGAGGCGTGGCTGGCCCTGCCGGGCGCGTTCGAGAACCTGGAGGACGCGTTCGCCCTCTGGGCCTGGACCGCCCGTCCGCCCAAGGAACAGCCCCTCGGCCTCCTCGACTCGGCGGACTACTACTCGTCGCTGCTCAAGACCGCCTCCGATCCGGCGGTCGACCGCTTCGTGCTCGAATCGCAGCGGGGTCGCCTGGTCGTGGCCAAGGACCCGGCCGAGCTGCTCCGCCGCCTGTCCGAATACCGTCCGCCGGAAACCCGGCGCGATACCTTCGACGACGACTGATCCTCCGAGGCTTGCCGATGCTCGCGATGCTGGCTCTCCTCGCCCCGACGCTGGTCGGTGGCGCGTCCCTGGGGCCGTCCCCGGCCCAGCCACCGCGGCCGGCGTATCAGGCGGTGATGATGCGGGCGGCGCCCGGTCACCTGCTCGACCTGATCGAGGCCCTCAAGCGCCGGATGATCGTTTTCGGGTACGCGGGCGAGGCGCGTCCCATTCTCCTCCGCCACTCCCAGGGCGACCAGTGGGATCTCCTCCTCCTGGTGCCGATCGGGTCGATGGCCGAGTTCTTCGGGAACGACCGGGCCAAGCGGTGGCGGGACGCGGCCCGGCGGATCGGCTACGACGACGAGGCCTTCCGGAAGCGGGCCGATCAGTGGATTGCCTGGCGGGAGGAGCTGTACGTCGAGGGACCGCCGGTGGCCGAGCTGCAGGCGGCGGCCGCGGCGTCGGGCTATTTCCATCTCGAGATCTTCCAGGCGTTGGCGGGCAAGCGCGATTCGCTCCTCCAGGAGCGCGCCATGGAGAACGATTTCCTGCAGCGGATCGGCCGGCCGACCAATTTCCTGTTCACCCGGATCACCGGTCCGGCCTGGGACGCGTTCACCCTGGGCTTCTATCGCGACCTGCCTCACTACGCCGAGCCGGCGCGGGTCAGCGCCGACGAGGAGGACCGCGCGGCGCGGGCCGCCGGCTTCGAGTCGCGCCAGCACATCGGGGCGTATCTCCGTCAGTTCCTCCAGGGCCACCACGATACCCTGGGATCGATCGTCAAATGAGAACCGTCGAGACCATTGCCGTCGTCTTCGGGATCGTCGCCGTCTGGTTCAACGCCAGACAGAACGTGCTGGGCTGGGCCACCGGTCTCGTCAACGTCGGGCTCTACACCTTCATCTTCTTCCGGGGTCAGCTCTACGCCCTGATGGCGCTCCAGATTTTTTTCTTTGCCATCTCGGTGTACGGCTGGTATCAGTGGCTCCGCGGGGGCGAGCGGCACACCGGCGTGGTGGTGACCCGGACCCCGCGCGCCATCGCCGCCGCGGTGGTCGTCACGGCCATCGGCGGCACGGCGGGCCTGGGC
>JAEUJH010000711.1 GCA_016794825.1 Gemmatimonadota bacterium | reverse complement strand
GGCCAGGTTGTCGGCGATGTTGGCGCCCGGGGTCTGGAGCAGCGACGGCACCGAGATCCCGTAGCCGTTGTCCTCGACGTAGAACAGCATCGGGAGCTGGAGCGTGGTCGCGATGGTGAGCGACGACCAGAACCCGTTGGTGGCCACCGAAGCCTCGCCCCCGAGCACGCAGCCGATGGCGCCTTGCCAGCTGGCGTCCTGGAGGACGTCGCGATGGTAGGTGATCGACTGGGCCCAGCCGGCGCACGGGGTGTATTGCGAGCCGACGTCGCCGGACATCGGGATCACCACGGGGCCGGGCACCGCGGGGAAGTTGCAGACCACGCCGATGTCGCGCCCATCGCTGAATCCACCCGACTTGCCCATCGGTCCCGCGAACGCGTCGGCGATGTCGAGACCCAGGGTCAGGAGCATCGGACGGGAGCGGTAGTAGGCGCTGACTCCGTCGTGCGGATGGGTCAGGTGCTGGCCGAGAATGATCTGGGCCACGTCGTGGCCGCGGGCGGTGAACTGGTAGGCGACCTTCTTCTCGGGTACCAGCCTGGTTTCCTCGGTCTCGTCGAGCGCGCGCGAGATCAGGGCCAGGCGATAGACCCGCTTCCAATCAGTGGGCTGCGTCATCTGTCTTCAATCAACCGGATGGCGTTTTTCGGTGCGATACCCCGTCCCGCGGAACAGGCCGACCACCGACCCGTCCTGTTTGGTCACGTCGACGTGGTAATAGAGGATCCGGTTGCTTTTCGTCGCCTCGACGGCGGTGGCCGTGAGGACGTCGCCCGGCCGGATCGCCGCCGGGTAGGTGATGCTGTTCTCGATGCTGACCGCGAGGTTGCCCTGGGTGTTGCAGGCAAAGGCAAAGGCGCTGTCGGCAAAGGCAAACGTCACTCCGCCGTGGCAGACGCCGAACCCGTTGCACATTTCGGGGCGCACGGTCATCCGGATGACGGCCTTGGCCGGGGCGATCTCGAGGAATTCGATGCCGAGCCATTTGCTGAACGCGTCGTGCTCCATCATCAGGTCGGCGACGCGCTGGGCCAGTTCAGCGGGGGTGCGTTCGGTCATCAGTAGAAAGTGCGTCCTTCCCGGACGACGCGGCGGAGGAGGGGCGAGGCCCGGTAGCGGTCCTCGCCGTACTCGGCGTGGAGCTGGTCGAGCCGTTCGAGGATCTGGCCGGGGCCGATGTCGTCGGCCCACCGGAGGAGGCCCTTCGGGTAGTTGACGCCCTTGGTCATGGCGAGGTCGATGTCGTCGCGGGTGGCCACCCGCCAGAAGAGGGCATCGACCGCCGCGTTGACGAGCACCGCCAGGACCCGCGGGAAGATCTCGACCGCCAGATCGTTGGAGCGAACCGGTTCCGGGTTGACGGCCCCGGCTCGGTAATCGAAGTGGCCGCGCCCCGTCTTCCGACCGAGCAGGCCGGCCTCGACCAGCTTTTTCTGGGTCAGGAAGGGCCGGTAGCGGGGATCGTAGCCGAAGGCCTCGAACACCGAGAGCGACACGGCGTAGTTGATGTCGTTGCCGATCAGGTCCATCAGCTCGAACGGTCCCATCTTGAAGCCGCCGGCGTCGCGGATGGCCCAGTCGATGGTGGCCTTGTCCGCAATGCCTTCCTCGAAGATCCGGAGCGCTTCGCTGTAGAACGGCCGGGCAATCCGGTTGACGATGAACCCGGGGGTGTCCGACGCGACGACGGTCGTCTTGCCCCAGGCGTCGATCAGCGCGCGGGCCGCCGCCGTCACCTCGGGAGCGGTCGCGACGCCCGGCACGATTTCCACGAGCGGAAGGACCGGGGCCGGATTGAAGAAGTGGATCCCGACCACCCGTTCGGCCCGGTCGCAGGCGGCGCCGATGGCGGTGACCGAGAGCGACGACGTGTTGGTGGCGAGCACCGCCGTCGGTTCGAGGGCGTGTTCGAGCCGCTTGAACGTGGCCTTCTTGACCTCGAGGTCCTCGACGATCGCTTCGACGACCAGCTGGGCCGAGGCGAGTTCCAGGAAGTCGCCCGGGCCCGGGGTGAGATACCGGATCCGGCCGAGCGTGGCGGCGGCCGAGGCGGCGTCGAGCCGGCCCTTCTCGACCTCGCGGGCAAAGGCCTTTTCGTGGGCGGCCCGCGCCCGTTCGACGGCGCCGGCAAAGGTGTCGGCCAGGAGGACCTGGTGGCCGGCGGTGGCCGCGACCTGGGCAATGCCGCTGCCCATGGTCCCGGCGCCAAGGACGGCGACTGTGGCGTTCCGGTCGAGGGCCATGGCGTTACTTGCCGAGAAAGCGGGGCTTCCGCTTTTCCTTGAACGCCGTCACGCCTTCCTGGTGGTCGGCGCTCTTGCCGGCGGCGGTCTGCAGGTCGGCTTCGAGGAGGAGCTGCTGCTCGAAGGTGTTGGTGGCGGCGGCGTCGATCAGCTGCTTGGTCAGCCCGATGGCAAAGGTGGGGAGGCCGGCCAGCTTGGTGGCCAGGGCCCAGGCCTCGGCTTCGAGGGTGGCGCCCGGTACCGCCTTCAGGATCATGCCCCACTCCGCTGCCTGTTTGGCCGGGATCTTCTCGCCCAGCAGCAGCGCGGCGCTGGCCCGGGCCCGACCGACCAGATGCGGCAAGGTCCAGGAGCCACCGGTGTCGGGGACCAGGCCGATGTTGATGAACGCCTGGACGAACGAGGCCTCTTCCGCCGCGACCACGAAGTCGCAGAGCAGGGCCAGATTGGCTCCCGCGCCGGCCGCCACCCCGTTGACCGCGCAGACCACCGGCCGGTCGAGCGTCCGGATGGTCCGGGCAATCGGGTTCCAGGACTCCTCCAGGTGGTCGCCGAAATCGCCGCCGACCCCGGCGCCCCCCAGGTCCTGCCCGGCGCAGAAGCCCCGGCCGGCTCCGGTCAGATAGACCGCCCGGATGCTCCGATCGGCCTTGATCTCGGCCAGGACCGCCTGGAACCGGCCGAACATGTCATGGTTGAAGCTGTTCAGAACGTCGGGCCGGTTGAGGGTAACCCGGGCAATGGTGTCCCGTCGTTCGAAAAGGATCGAATCCTGGCTCATCGAGGCCTCGGGCCTGGTGGCGTGTGCTTGGGCAGTCGAGCGAGGTAAATTAGCACCGCCATGCATACAGCGTACATCATCGACGGCGTCCGCACGCCGATCGGCAGCCTCGGCGGAACCCTCTCGCCGGTCCGCGCGGACGACCTGGCCGCGCACGTCCTCGCCACCCTCGTTTCCCGGCACCCGGGGCTCGATCCGGCCCGGATCGGCGACGTCATCCTCGGCTGCGCCAACCAGGCCGGCGAGGACAATCGGAACGTGGCCCGGATGGCCGGCCTCCTGGCCGGCCTTCCGCCCTCCGTCCCCGGCGAAACCGTCAACCGGCTGTGCGCCTCGGGCCTCGCGGCGGTCGGCAACGCCGCGCGGGCCATCATGACCGGCGACGGCGACTTCTACCTGGCCGGCGGGGTCGAGCAGATGACCCGCGCCCCGTTCGTGCTGGGCAAGGCGGCCAAGCCGTTTGCCCGGGACATCGAGATGTTCGACACCAGTCTCGGCTGGCGGTTCGTCAATCCCCGGATGAAGGAGAAGTATGGGGTCGACGCCATGGGCCAGACGGCGGAGAACCTGCTCGAGACCCGCGCCATCACTCGTGAGGACCAGGACCGGTTTGCGCTCGGCTCGCAGCAGAAGGCGGCCGCCGCGCGGGCCCGGGGCCGGTTTGCCTCGGAGATCGTCCCGGTCACCATCCCGGCCGCCGGCAAGGGCAAGGAACCGACGGTCTTCGATCAGGACGAGTTCATCCGGCCCGATACGACGCTCGAGGCTCTGGCCAAGCTCAAGCCGGCGTTCCGGACCGACGGGAAGGGGTCGGTGACGGCGGGCAACGCGTCCGGCTTGAACGACGGCGCGGCCGCCCTGCTGCTGGCCTCGGAGGCCGGGGTCAAGGCCGCCGGCCTGACTCCCAAGGCCCGGATCCTGGGCACCGCCGTGGCCGGGGTGGAGCCGCGGGTCATGGGCATCGGCCCGGTCCACGCGATCCGCAAGCTGCTCGACCGTCTCGGCCTGACGCTCGACCAGATGGACCTGATCGAAATCAACGAAGCCTTCGCGGCCCAGGTGCTTTCCTGCACCCGCGAACTCGGTCTGCCGGACGACGATCCCCGCCTCAACGTCAACGGCGGCGCCATTGCCCTCGGCCATCCGCTCGGGATGTCGGGGGCTCGGCTGGCCCTCTCGGCCACCCGGGAACTCGAGGCTCGGAAGGCGCGGTACGCGTTGGTTTCGCTCTGCATCGGCGTGGGCCAGGGCATGGCGGCCGTGCTGGAACGGGTCTGAGCGGATCGATGGCCGAGCGGCGGTACTCGGTCGTTGCCGGTACTTGGGCCGTGGCTCGACTGGGGCCCACGGAGCCGATTCCGGACTGGGCCGCCGCGGGGTCCGGGTTCATCTCGACGACCCGGACCGCGGACGAGTTGTCGATCACCGCGCCGGACCATCAAGTGCCCGACGGTGTCCGCGCCGAGCGCGACTGGGCCCTGATCAAGCTGCACGGACCCTTCGGATTCGACGAGGTGGGGGTGCTGGCCGGCGTGGCGGGTCCGCTGGCGGCGGCCGGCATCAGTCTCTTCGCGGTCAGCACGTTCGACACCGACTATCTGCTGGTCAAGGCCAACCGGCTCGCCGACGCGTGCCGGACGCTCGGGCGGGCAGGGTACCGAGGAGCCGACGATGTTCCCGTCCCGGCGTGATTTTCTGGCTGCGTTCGGCGCGACGGCCCTGGTGCCGTTGGCGCGGTTCGAGCCGTCCAACGGAGGTGCCACCATGTACGGCTTGATCGGCAAGATCACCACCACCCCGGGGCAGCGGGACGCGTTCGCCGCCATCCTCCTCGAGGGGACCAACGAAATGCCGGGCTGCCTCAGCTACGTCGTCGCCATCGATCCGGCGGAGCCGGACGCGCTCTGGGTGACGGAAGTCTGGGATTCCAAGGCCAGCCACGAAGCATCGCTGGCCCTGCCGGCGGTCCGGGCCGCCATCGCCAAGGGGCGCGCCATGATCGCGGGGTTCAGCAACCGGGTCGAGACCACCCCGATCGGAGGCGCCGGACTCCCGGGATCCCGTTAGGGCTGGCCGCGGCCGGCCACCGCAGTGGGGAACCGGCCCCGGCGCTCCCAGCGCCACCGGCCCCCCGGGTCCTATCCTCCAACATGAGACCGGGGTAAATTCGTGCCCGCACCCCTCACGTTACCCGAACAATTCTCGGAGGTTCTCATGGCCGGTCGGTGGTCGCCGTTCGTTGCCGGTATTGCCCTCATGGTGGCGGTGTCCGCCCCCGCGACGGCTCAGGATCCGCTGGACTTGAACAAGGCCACTCGGGAACAGTTGGTGGCGCACCCCGGCATCGGACAGGCCTTTGCCGACAAGATCATTGCCGCCCGGCCCTTCAAGATGCGGAGCGAACTGGTGGCGCGGGGGATCATGCCGGCCACCCAGTACCTCAAGATCAAGAAGGGGCTCACGCCCACCGCCGAGGATGCGGCGGCGGAG
>JAEUJH010000688.1 GCA_016794825.1 Gemmatimonadota bacterium | reverse complement strand
CGGCCGCCGCCTCGGGGAAATCCTCGTCAGCCTCGGCGCGCTGGCGCCCGACGAACTGAAGCGGGTCGTTCGGCTCCAGATCGAGGAAGCGGTCTACTCGCTCTTTGCCTGGACCGTCGGCACCTTCACGTTCGAGGCCGGGGTCCGGCCGGAGTGGGAAGGCGACCTCGAGCGGATCAACCCCGAGAACCTCCTGCTCGAGGGGGCCCGCCGGATCGACGAGTGGAGTCTGATCGAAAAGAAGATCCCGAGCTTCGATCTGGTCTTCGCGCTCGACAAGACGGCCCTCGCCAACGAGTCGCTCAGCTTCACCGAGGCCCAGCGCCGGACCCTCTCCCTGATCGACGGCGCCCGCGACACCCGCGAGGTCATCGACGCCTCGGGCCTCTCGGACTTCGAGGCGGCGCAGGCCCTCTTCGGCCTGATCACCGCCGGCCTGGCGCAGCGGATCGGCACCTCGGCGCGGACGACCCCGTCCCGGCTCCTCGAAGCCCAGATCGAGGAGCATCGTAACCTCGGGATCGCGTTCCTCCGGACCGACATGCTCGACGAAGCGGCGCGCGAGTTCCGCCGGGTCATGGAACTCCGACCGTCCGAAGGGGCCGCACCCTTCCTGCTCGGCGTCATCGCGGGGCGGCAGGGACGGTGGCCCGAGGCGGTCGACTGCTTCCGCCAGTCGCTCGACCGGGCCGGGCCGCGCGGGCACGTCATCCACAACCTGGCCGTGGCCCTCGAGGAAGTGGGTCGCCTCGATCAGGCCGAGGCGATGTTCACGGAAGCGGCGGGCCGGTTGCCGGACCACCCGCTGGTCTTCCTCAACTGGGGCCTCTTCGGCCTCCGGCGCGAGGAAGGACCCGCGGCCTGGGCTCGCTTCGAACGGGCCCGCGAGCTGATGCCGGGAACGCCCCCGCCACTCTGGTATTTCGGCGCGGCGTTGGCCCTGGCCCAGCAGGAGCAGCTCGAGCGGGCTCTCGACCTGGCCCGGGAAGCGGTGGCGTCGCATCCCGCCCATCCCGTCCTCCGGAACAATCTGGCGGTCCTGGCCGAGGCCACCGGAGACACCGCCACCGCCGAGACCGTCCTCCGCGAAACGCTCCGGGACGACCCGCCGCTTCCCCAGGTCCACAAGAACCTGGGCGATCTCCTCTATCGATCCGGCCGGTACGAGGACGCGAGCCAGTTCTACGAGCGAGCCGCGGCGCTCGACCCGACGCTGGGCGACGACCTCTTCTTCAAACTCGGCAACCTGGCCTTCCGCCGCCGCGATGCGGCGGAGGCGCGCAACTGCTGGGAGCGCGCCGTCCGGCTCAACCCGGGCCATCAGCTGGCCCGGGCCAACCTCGACCTCCTTCCGGCCTCGGCATGACCGCGCCGAACGACGTCGGCCTGGCCCGGATCCGCCGCCATCTGACCGCGATGGGGGCCGAGTCGCTCACCCTCTTCAAGGGCAACTATTTCGACCGCCGGCTCCAGAGTCGACTCCGGGTCCGCGGCGTTCCCGATTCCGACACCTACGCCGACCTGCTCGATCGCGACCCCGACGAGCGCCGCCGCCTCGTGTCGGCGCTGGCCATCGGGGTGACGGGCTTCTTCCGCAATCCGACCGCCTGGGGCCGGCTCGGCTCGCTCCTCGGGGATTCCGCGGCCCCCGTGACCTTCACCGCCTGGAGCGCGGGCTGCGCGACGGGGGAGGAGGCCTGGTCCCTGGCGCTGCTCCTTGCCGATCTCGAGGGGCGGGGACGGGGTCCGATCGACTGGCGGGTCGAGGGCACCGACCTCGACGACCGGAGCCTCGAGGTCGCGCGCGCCGGCGTCTACTCGCCCCGGGCCACCGCTGACATCGCCGCCGTGCTGGGGTCGGCCCCGGGCGACGTCTCCTCGGACCGATTCACGGTCCCGGCCGAGGTTCGCCAACGAGTCCGCTTCCGTCAGGCCGATCTCGCGGCGGCGCCGCCGTTGGGGGACCTCGACCTGATCCTTTGTCGGAACGTGCTGATCTACTTTACCCCCGCGGCACAATCGCGGGTCATGGACCAGTTGCTGGGCGCCCTCCGGCCCGGAGGGCTCCTGATGCTCGGCAAGGCGGAGTTGGCGGCCTTCGATCTGCTCCCGCGCCTGGAGATCGTGGATCGTCGCGAACGGATCTATCGGAGGATCGCGTGACCGAGCCCCGGATCGTCGTCCGCGTGAGCGAGCTGATCGTGACCGAAGCGCCGGCCACCCTGATGGCCATCGCGTTAGGCAGCTGCGTCGCTGTGGCGCTCCACGATCCGACCACCCGGATCGGGGGCCTGGCCCACGTGCTGCTGCCGTCCCAGGCCATGGGCCGGATCGCCGGCCAGCCCGGCCGGTACGCCCAGACGGCGGTCCCGGCCCTGATCGAGCGGATGATCGCGCGGGGGGCCCGGACTCCGTCGATCGTGGCCCGCCTGGTGGGCGGCGCCAGCATGTTCGTCAGCCTGAGTCCCCCCGGCACCATCCAGATGGGCGACCGCAACGTGGTGGCCGCGCGGGAGGCGCTCCACCGTCACGGGATCCGATTGATCGGGGAGGCCGTTGGCGGCGACTTCGGCCGGACCGCCGCGTTCGACCTCGAGACCGGCCGGATCACGATCACCTCCTACAACCGGGGCGGCCAGCTGTTATGACCGAAGGCCCGATCGACGCCATCCGCCGCGAAGTGGCGGACCTCGAGGCCCGCCTGGCCGAGCCGACGGCGGGGTCCGACCGGGATGGGCTGAAGCGGCGGATCGTGGCGGTCTTCAAGGACACCGAGGCCGCCGCCGCCGACATCGCGGCGCTCCGCGACCGAATCAAGGCCCTGGTGGACCGCTACAAGCAGGTAACCGTCGAGGACGGCGGGCCCGGCCCGCGGATGGGCGACGCCCGCCCCCAGATCCGGGCCGATCACCTCGGTGCCTCGACCTACATCGAAAAGGGCTGGTCCCTGATCGCCCTCGGCGACCACGCCGGGGCCGAACAGGCCCTCAACCGCGCTCTCGAACTCGCCCCCGGCGATCTCCAGGCCCTGGCCCTCCTCGGCTGGGCCCAGATGCTCGACGTCAAGTTCGACGATGCCCTGGCCGCGTTTTCCCGGGTCCTCGCGGCCGAGCCGGGCAACGCGCTCGCCCGGGTCAACGTCGGCTACATCTGCCTCAAG
>JAEUJH010000578.1 GCA_016794825.1 Gemmatimonadota bacterium | reverse complement strand
TGTCCGCGTAGACCACCCGGCGGCCGTCGATCATGCTGACGTCGAAGATCTCGACGTCGCGGAGGCGGCCCGAACCGGGAAGCACCCGGCCCGCCCGGATCGAATAGGGGTGGAGGGTGTTGATGGCCTGCTCCCGCATCTGGAAGGCCGGCTTCTTCTGGCTGATGTCGGTCTGGAGGTTCCCGAGCCGGGCGTTGGTGCGGGGCAGCACCTGATCGACGAACAGGAAGTTGACCAGCGCCAGGACGAAACCGCCGACGAGAGCCGGCCGGAGCATTTGCATGACGCTGACACCGCTGGCCCGCATGGCGGTGATCTCGTTGTCCTGGCCCAATTGGCTGTAGCCGTAGAGGATGGCCACCAGCACCGCCATCGGCAGCGTCCGCGCGATGATGAACGGGATCGAGAGGGCCAGGACCTCGACGATGACCTGCCAGGGCAGGTCCTTGCCCACCAGGTCGCCGAACCGCTTGGCGAGCTGGTTGACCAGGAGGAGGCCGGTGCAGGCCCCGAGCGAGAACAGGAACGGTCCCGTGACCGAGCGGCGGATGTAGCCGCGGAGCAGGCGCATACGCCGTGGAAGCTAATCGGGACACCGGGCCCGGTCAGGGCGCCGGCGCTGATTCTGAGATCGGCGCCCAGGGAGCCGGGCTACCTTTGCCAACGGCCGCCGGTCGCCTATGCTCCCGGCCGAGCCAACCCTGAGCCCGGGCTGCCCATGACCCTTCGTCTCGCCCTGTTTTCGTCCCTGCTGGTCGGCTGTCAATCGGCTCCGCCCGCGCGCGAGATCGATGGCCAGGCCGCGCTCCGGTATGCCCGAACCCAGGTCGAGTTCGGGCCCCGGATTCCGGGCGCCGAGGGCCACCGTCGGATGGCCGCCTGGCTCGACAGTCTGCTGCGGGCCAAGGCGGACACGGTGGTCGTCCAGGCCTGGACCCATGTGGCCAAGTCCGGCGATTCGCTCCCGCTCCGGAACTTCGTGGCTCGGTTCAACCCGGGAGCGTCCCGCCGCCTTCTGTTCCTGGCCCACTGGGACACGCGCCCCGTGGCCGACGCCGACACCGGGGCCAACGCCCGGCTCCCGGTGCCCGGGGCCAACGACGGCGCGTCGGGGGTGGCGGTGCTCCTGGCCATGGCCGATGCCCTGGCCGCCAAACCGCCCACGATCGGGGTCGACCTGCTGTTCGTCGACGGCGAGGACTACGGCGTCTTCAGCGAGGAGGTCGACGTCCTGCTCGGGTCGAAGCATTACGCCGCCAACCCCGTCGGACCCAAGCCCGAGTTTGCCGTGCTGCTCGACATGGTGGGGGCGGCCGGCTCGGTGTTCCGGAAGGAGGGCTACTCGGTCACCGCCGCGCCGGGGGTGGTGGATCTGGTCTGGGAGACGGCCGCCCGCCTTGGGCACGGGACCCTGTTCCGCGCCGAGACCGGGATCTCCGTCACCGACGACCACATCCCGCTCCAGAAGGCGGGAATCCGCGCCATCGACGTGATCGCCGAATTCGGGCAGGGCTACAGCTTCCCCTACTGGCACACCGTGGGCGACACCATCGACAAGCTTTCGGCCGAGACGCTCGCCGCCGTCGGCGACGTGATGATGGCCGTCATTCGAGAGGGCCGACGGGTCAGGTAGCCGCGTAGGAAGGGCCCGTTTCGCGCCGTTCCGGTTATCGGCTCCGGTGCGGCGCCCTCACTTTGGCGGCATGACCACCAAAGAACGATTTGCCCTGGGCTCGCTCCTCGCCGTCATGGTGGCGGGCCACGCCGTCCGGATCTTCGCGCTCGGCCCGGATCAGGCCCCGGG
>JAEUJH010000501.1 GCA_016794825.1 Gemmatimonadota bacterium | reverse complement strand
GTCCCTACTACACCGAGGAGGGCGGCGCCTTCCCGGGCGAAGTGGGACCGTTCTACGTCGAGGGCGCCACGACCGGCGACATGCTCAAGGTCGAGATCATCAAGGTCAGGCCCAATCACCACCTGGCCGCCTCGCAGCTCTATCCGTTCTTTGGCGGGCTCGGCCTCGAAAAATCCGTCCGGCTGGTCAACGAGCCGATCCCGGCCAAGCGTTACCTCTGGAAGCTCGACACCACCCGGATGACCGGCACGACCGAGATGCCGAACAGCCGGATCCGACGGCTGCAGCTCGACCTCCAGCCAATGCTCGGTCGGGTGGCCGTGGCACCCCGCGGGGCGGAGGCGTTTTCGGGGAGTTGGCCCGGCGATTTCGGCGGCAACATGGACGCGCCCGAGGTTCGGGAGGGGACCACCGTCTATCTCCCGATCTTTCACGACGGCGCCTACTTCTACTTTGGCGACGGGCACGCTCGGCAGGGCGAGGGCGAAGTGAACGGGACCGGGCTCGAAACCAGCATGGACGTGATCCTCAAGATCGACGTCGTCAAGGGCAAGACGATCGCCTGGCCCCGGCTCGAGGATCGGGACTACCTCATGGTGGCGGGAAGCGCCCGGCCGTTGATCGACGCCTTCCGGCTGGCGCACGTCGAACTGATCGAGTGGTTGGTGGCCGACTACGGCTTCGACAAGATGGATGCCTACACGCTGCTGGGGCAGGCGGGCGAGAATACGGTGGCCAACATCGTCGACCCGGCGTACACGGTGGTGGCCAAGATCAAAAAGCGCTACCTCTCGCCGTGACGGGGTGCCTGATCCGGCGGATCAGCCGGACCAGGGTGACGGTTCCCCAGGCCCGATCCGGGCCTGGGGAACGTCGGGCCGTCAGGGCACCAACGCCTTGGGCGGCGCGAGGGGTACGCCGAGTGCCGCGTGGGTCAGTTTCCGGAGCAGTTCGCCGCTCTTGGCCGTCCCCGAATTGCTGAGCACCGTCACCGACAGTTCGGCGCTCGGCACCCAGGTGTTGGCCGTGATGAACCCGTGGATTCCGCCGCCATGGGAAATGGCCTTCCGACCCGCGACCGAGTCGACCTGGAGGCCGAACCCGTACTGCCGCGCGCCCCGCAACGCCGCCCCTTCGGCGGTGGTCATCATCCGATACGACTCGGCCGACACCACCTTCCCGGTGTGGAGGGCGCGGTTCCAGCGGACCAGATCGCCGACGGTGGAGCAGAGGGCGCCGGCGGCAAAGGGCTGCGACATCGCGAGGTACTTGGTGTTGACCCAGGCGCCGTCCTTGTTCTCGTAGCCGTCGGCCCGGCGGGGAATGACCGGCTCGTTCATGCAGTTCCGGGTGTCGCTCAGGCCAAGGGGCCTGGCGAACCGCTCGATCACGTCGTCTCCCCACGACCGGCCAGTGGCCTTCTCGATCAGCATGCCGAGGAGGACGTAGCCGGTGTTGTTGTAGGACCAGTTCGTGCCGGGAGCGAAATCGAAGGGCTTGCCGCTGGTCAGGGCCACGATCGTGTCGGGCACCATCTCCTCGCCCCATCGGGCGGCCCAGACGGGGCCCAGGCTGGTGTAGCTCGGGATCCCCGACGTGTGGTTGAGGAGCTGGCGGACGGTCACCGGCTTCCAGGTTTCGGGGAGCTGGGGCAGGTGCTCGCCGATCGGGCCGTCGAGCCGGAGCTTGCCCTGTTCGACCAGCTGCATGACGGCCGCGGCGGCGAACTGCTTGGTGACCGATCCGATCCGGAAGACCGACCGCGCGGTGGCCGGCGCCTCGTTCTCGATGTCGGCCATGCCGTAGCCCTGGAGCAGCAGGGTGTCCTTGCCCCGTACCACGGCGACCGCCACGCCGGGCGCGCCGCGTTCGGCCACGAAGGCGCGGGTGAGCGAGTCGGCGATCCGGCGGACGGCCGCGGGGGCGGGGAGGGGCTGGGCGCCCGCGGCGGTCGTCGCGCCGAAGAGGAGAACGGTCAGCAACCGGTACATGGGGCGTTCGTCTCAAGGGATGGAGGTCCCGGAGTATACCTCAAAGCCCCGCCGCCGGCAGTTCGGCCCGGATGGAACCCTGCCAGGCTGGGGGTGCCTGGGCGGAGTGCCCGGTCCATGATCCGATTTTGCCCGTTCTTGCGCCTTCTGGAATGTCCCCCACAAGGCCCGACCGTGTTCCGCCCCAACCTGACGACCCTGACCGCCGTTGCCCTGGTGACCTTGGCCGCCTGCGGCGGCGGGGGCACCAGCCCAAACCCGCCGGCTCCTCCCCCGCCGCCGCCCCCGACCCCGGTGGCGACCGTGACGGTGAGCCCGACGACCGCGTCGCTGGTTCCACAGCAGACCCAAACCCTGACAGCGGCCACCCTCGACGCCGCGGGTAACACCCCGAACGGCCGGACGATCTCCTGGAGCACCAGCGCCACCACCGTGGCCTCGGTCAGTGCCTCGGGGGTCGTGACGGCCGTCGCGCCCGGCTCGGCCACCGTTACCGCCACCAGCGAAGGCAAGTCCGCGTCGGCCGCCATTACCGTGACCGACGGCGGTCTGGTGCCCGCGACCGGTGGGACCGTCGAC
>JAEUJH010000446.1 GCA_016794825.1 Gemmatimonadota bacterium | reverse complement strand
TCGCGAGTGACGCCCGGGTCGGCGATCCGGGTCAATTCGCCCGGGGAGAGCCGCTCCGAGTGGAGGGCGAGCGAGACGATCGGCCGGTCGGCGTCATTGAACTTCTTGATGATCGGCTCCTCGAGTTCCTGGGGCAGGTCGCCCCGGATCGAAGAGATCGCGTCGCGGATGTCCTGGGTCGCTTCCGGGAGCGGCTTGCCGAAGTTGAATTGGACGATGATCAGGCCGAAGCCGTCTTCGGCGGTCGAGTTGATCTTCTTGACCCCGGCGATCGAGGCCAGCGATTCCTCGACCGGGTCGAGGATTTCCTTCTCGACGCCGTCCGGGGCTGCTCCCGGGTAGATCAGGGCCACCGAGACCACGGGCGGGTTGATTTCCGGGAACTCGTCGGTCTTGAGGCGGAGGAGGGCAAACAGCCCGAAGATCACCAACGTCAGCATCGCGACGATGGTGATGGTCGGGCGCTTGATGGCGAAATCAGAAATGATCACGACGGCCTCCCGGGGCTACTTGGTCGTCGACGCCGGGCGCTCGCCAGTCGCGGCGGGCCGGACTTTGGTACCGGGCGCGATCCCGCGGGCCCCGCCGACGACGACGGTGTCGCCGAGCGCGATGCCACTGGTGATCTCGACCCGGTCGATGGCCTGATCCTCGATCCCGAGGGCCACTTCGACCCGGCGGGCGACGCCACCCTCGATCCGGGTGACCGCGGGACGCAACCCGCGCCGATCGACGGCCGACGCCGGGACCACGAGCCCGTCGCGCGCCTCCACGGCCACGCGGCCCTGGGCAAACAGCCCGGCGACCAACCGGCCGGTCTTGTTCGGCAACGCCACGGTGATCCGGACCTGGCGGGTGGCGGGGTCGACCGCGGGGTTGATCCGCTTGACCGTGCCCTCGAACTGCCGATCGGCAAACCCGTCGATGGCGAACGGAACCGGGGTCCCGACCTTGAGCGAGCCGACCGACGACACGGGCACCTGCGCCTCGAGCCGGAGGCTCGACGGATCGACCACCGAGAAGAGCGGGTTGCCGGCGGAGACGTTGTCACCGGTGTTGACGTGCCGTTCCGAGATCACGCCCGCGATGGGGGCGCGAATCTCGGTGTACCCCAACTGCTTCTCGGCGGACGCCCGCCGGGCCTCGGCGTCGGCCAGGCCGGCCTCGGCGTTCATGACCGACCAGCGGGCTTGCTCGAGCTCCCGGTCGGCCACCGCGCCGGCGGCGGCGAGCTTCTCCGCGCGCTCGGCGTTCCGCTTGGCTACCGCGAGGGCCTCGGCAGCCGTTCGAACGCCCGACTTGGCCGAGAGGACCACGTCTTTCAGGGCGTCGTCATTGAGCCGGGCCAGGAGCTGGCCCCGGGTCACCGACTGGCCCGCGTCGGCCAGAACCTGGGTGACGGTGCTGGGCAGGTCGGCCCGGATGGTCGCGGCCCGCTCCGCGTCGAGCGTGCCCGACACGACGGGGCCCGACTGGATCTTCCGCTGCTCCGCCACGAAGAGGTTTTCCGGCCCGAGGAGCACCGGCGGGGCTTCGGTCGGGGCCGTCTCCGATCCCTCGGACTTGGTGCCGCAGGCCGCGGCCAGGCTCGCTCCCAGGAGCGCGATCAGCGGGAACAGGCGATTTCGAGCGATCATGGGAACGTCGGTCCTCCGGTCGTGGCGGGCGCGCCCCCTCGGGCGGCCGGGGTGGTTCGGGTCGGCGCGCTGGGGGCGCCGCCTAACGGGAGTTCGGAAAGCAGCGCCACCCGAACCCGGGCAATCTGGAGATCCCGGGCCGCCTGGGCCCGGTTGACTTCGGCCTGCTGCAGGGCAATGCGGGCGTCGAGCAACTCCGTCTGCGTCGACACGCCTTCCCGGAACCGGAGATCGGCGATCTGGTAGGCGCGGGTGGCCTGCGCGGAGGTGCCTTCG
>JAEUJH010000344.1 GCA_016794825.1 Gemmatimonadota bacterium | reverse complement strand
CAGGTCCAGCCGGCCACCTGGCGCGACCACCACGAGTTCCGCGACGAGGACGTCGCGTGGCTTGCCCGGGCCGCCCGCAAGGCGGATTTCGTGGTCCTGACCGAGAAGGACGCGGTCAAGCTCCGCGACCGCTGGCCGGCCAGTATCCCGGAGCCGCTGGTGGCCGAGCTGGGGGTGACCTGGGAGCACGGGCAGGAGGAGGTCGTGGCCCGGCTGGACGCCCTCCTCCCGCCGGGGAAATCATTGTAAGTTTATGGTCCTACGTAACTTGGAACACAACACGGAGAGTTCGCATGGCGGCGGTCAACGTCCCGATCCGGCCTGAGCGCGATACCCATCTCGGCGGGGAGAACCCGTTCGAGTCGATGATGGCGCGATTCGACATCGCGGCCCAGAAGCTCAATCTCGAGCCCGGGCTGTACGGTGTGCTTCGCCACCCCGAGAAGCAGATCATCGTCGCGTGTCCGGTCCTCCGCGACAACGGCCAGGTCGAGGTCTTTACCGGCTATCGAGTTCTGTACAACACCGCCCGCGGCCCCGCCAAGGGCGGTATTCGTTACGACATGGGCGTGACGCTCGACGAGGTAAAGGCGCTCGCGGCCTGGATGACCTGGAAGTGCGCCGTGGTCAACCTGCCGTTCGGCGGCGCCAAGGGCGGCATCCTCTGCGACCCGTCGACCATGTCGATGATCGAACTGGAGCGGCTCACCCGGCGCTACACCTCGGGCATCATCGACACCCTCGGGCCCGATTCCGACGTGCCGGCGCCCGACGTGAACACCAACGAGCGTATGATGGCGTGGATCATGGACACCTACTCCATGCACAAGCGCCACACCGTCACCGCGGTCGTCACCGGCAAGCCGGTCGCGATGGGCGGCTCGCTCGGGCGGCGCGAGGCCACCGGGCGCGGGTGCATGATCGTGACCCGCCAGGCGCTCCGTCAGCTCAACATGCCGATCGACAAGTCGACCCGGGTGGCGGTGCAGGGCTTCGGGAACGTCGGCTCGATCAGCGCCAAGCTGATGTCCGATCTCGGGCTCCGGATCGTGGCGGTGAGCGACAAGGACGGCGGGGTCTACGCCAAGGACGGCCTCGACGTCGACGCCGCCATCGCATACGTCGCCAAGAACAAGACCCTCAAGGGCTTTCCGGGTGGCGACCGGATCAGCAACTCCGAGCTGCTGACGCTCGACTGCGACGTGCTGGTGCCGGCCGCTCTCGAGAACGTCATCACCGAGGAGAACGCCGCCCGGATCAAGGCCAAGATCATCTGCGAGGGCGCCAACGGCCCCACCTCGGCCACCGCCGACCAGATCCTCCAGGACAAGGGGATCCTCGTCATTCCGGACATCCTCGCCAACGCCGGCGGCGTGACGGTCAGCTACTTCGAGTGGGTGCAGGACCGCGGCGGCTACTTCTGGGACGAGGAGACCGTCAACACCCGGCTCGAGCGGATCATGGTGGAGTCGTTCGCCGAGGTGGCCGGGATGGCCGCGCGGCACGGCGTCAGCATGCGGATCGCCGCCTACATGGTGGCGATCGACCGGGTCGCCCAGGTGCACCGGCTCCGCGGGATGTACGCCTAACGAGTGGCGACGCTCCTCCTCGCCGTCGGCCGGCTCCGCCCGGCCTTTCGAGAGGCGTGCGATGAGTACCTCGCGCGCCTCCGGCGTTATGGCCCGGTCGACGAACGGCAGATCAAGGAGGCGCCGGCCACCGCCTCGCCGGGGGAACAGCGGCGGATCGAGGGCCGGCGGCTCCTCGACAAGGTGCCCGACCGGGCCCTGGTCATCGCGCTCGACCGGGAGGGGACCGCCTGGACCAGCGAAGCCCTGGCCCGGGCCCTCGACCGGTGGCGCCAGGCGGCCCGGCCGCTCGCGCTGGTCATCGGCGGGTCGACGGGTCTCGACGAAGCGGTCATGGCGCGGGCCGACCACCGGTGGAGTCTCGGGCCGCTCACCCTGCCGCACGAACTGGCCCGGGTGGTGGTCCTCGAACAATGGTATCGGGCCTGGACGATCCTCCACGGCGAGCGGTATCACAAATAGGAAGGCGCGGATGC
>JAEUJH010000340.1 GCA_016794825.1 Gemmatimonadota bacterium | reverse complement strand
GCGAAGGGCCGGGCGAAGTGACGCGGGAGGCGGTGCAGCCGAGCATGCGGCAGTACGTGGCCGAGCGGATGGGTACGCCGCGGCTCGCGAAGACGGCTGGCCATCATCGGATCCGCTGGGGCTATTCGGTGGCGGGCCCGGGCGAATCCGGTGGCGGGCGAGGGGGCCGGAGCGGACCGTGGGTGGTTCCGGGAGTCTACCAGGTTCGGCTGACCGTGGGCGCGTGGAGCAGCACCCGCCGGTTCCGCCTGCTGCCCGACCCGCGGGTGGTGAAGAGCGGGGTGACCCAGGCCGATCTGGAGCAGCAGTTCGGTCTGGCCGTCGCGGCCCGGGATCTGGTGACCGCGGTCCGGACCCTCGTTCGCGAGGTGGCCGAGGCGCGGCGGGGCAACACCGACCCGGCGCTGGCCGAACTGGCTGGAACGCTGACGGCCGGACCGGGGCGCTACCCGACGCCCCGGCTGGCCGAGCAGGCATCGTATCTCTATTCGATGACCCTGAGCGCGGACCAGGCCATGGGCCGCGACGTGCGGGAGCGCCTGGCGGAGTTGAGCGACCAGCTGGCGCGGGCCCGGGCGACGCTGGCGTCGCTCAAGCGTTAGGCGTCACCCCAGGGTTCCGCCGGGTCTGACATCGGCCGGGCGCGGCGTTCACTCCGGGGTTCCGCCGGCTCTGGCATCGGTCAGGCGGGGCGTTCACCGCCGGCCCCTGGCGAGCGCGGCCCGCCAGGGGCCGAGGGCCGGCCGTTCGGCGCCGTCGCCGGCGTAGAGGCCGGTGTCCTTCCAGATCCGGAACAGGGGCGCCTGCGGGTCGAACTTGAAGGCGCTCTCCCAGAAATCGTCGTAATCCCGCGTAAAGAAATAGTCGAGGAACACCGCGTCCATCTGGTCGAGCGTGGCGAGCAGGTTCTCCACGTACCGGCGCTGGCGGTCCGGATCCGAGGCGATGACGATCGGGTACGGGGCCGTCACCGGCTCGGCCGGCCAGGCGGTTTCCGCGATGGCAAACGGCTTTCCGGGCGCGAACTTGGTGACCGGCTCATAGTAGGCCGGGTTGATCCGACTCGGGTCGACCAGCGAGGCGTACGGATAGGTGCTCACGGCAATGACGTCCGCGAACGGGACCAGGTCCGCCACGGCGGTGCCCTGGGGCCCGGGCCGGTCGCGGACCAGTTCGAGCTGGATGCTCGGGAACACGGCCAGCGATGGATACGCCAGCTTGAGTTCGCGGTACAGGTGTTCGGCCAGGCGGAGGAACGCCGGCCACTTGGCGGGCGACTTGTCGGCGAGGATGTTGGCCTCGATGGCGTACACGAAGTAGTCCGGATCGAGCCGATCGATCAGCCGTTTGCAGTAGGCCAGGAAGGCCTGCTTGACCCGCGGGTTGTCGAACGAGGCGGTGTCCCAGGGTGCCGGCAGCGGCTGCCCCGTCGCGGCGCCGCGGTAGTCGGCCAGGCCGGTGCGGAGGAAGTTGACCGGGCTCACGGAAATCAGACGGACGTGGCCGGCCGGGATGTCGCTCTTCATCCGGGCCAGGTCGCCCTCGATGGCCGGATGGAAGGGGAGGCCGTCGAGCGCCTCGTTCCAGGGGACCCCGCCGTCGAAATGGTGGTTGACGAAGTCGGCGTCGCGGCCA
>JAEUJH010000313.1 GCA_016794825.1 Gemmatimonadota bacterium | reverse complement strand
AGACCAGTCGCCGCGTCACCTCGAGGGCCCGGTCGACGTCGTCGGTGGTGTTGAACAGGGCCAGCGACAACCGGACGTGGCCCTCGCGGATCGTGGCGTCGAGGCGGGCGCGATCGAAGACGCTCCGCACCTCCGCCGCCGACTGGCGAGTGTAGAAGCAGAGGATCGACGAGCGGTTGCCGGCCGGCGTAAAGAGGCGGTGTCCCTGCGCCAGGAGGCCCGCCTCGAGCCGCCGGGTCAGCGCCTGGCCGTGCTGCTCGATCCGCGCCACCCCAACCCGCTGTAGATAGGTCAATCCCGCGCCGAGCTGATGAACCTCGCCGAAGGGCAGGGTGGCGTAGTCGTAGCGGCGGGCGTTCTTCCGGATCTGGAACCGATGGTCGGCGGTCTGCGACTCGATCCCGAAGACCCCGAAGCGGTCGGGGTCGAGCCGCTCGAGGAGGCTCCGCCGCAGATAAAACGGAGCGACCCCGAACCCGCCGAGCAGGAACTTGTAGGTTCCGGCGCAGAGCGAATCCACGTCGTCGGCCCGGACGTCGATCGGGAACATCCCCACCGCCTGAATCGCGTCGACGTGGAGGAGCGCGCCGTGGGCGTGGGCCAGATCGGCCAGCGCGCGGACGTCGTGCCGGAGTCCGTTGACCGACGAGACGTACGACACCGAGACCAGCCGGGTCCGCCGATCGACCCGCCGCGCGAAATCCTCCGGCGTGACCAGTCCGTCCCGGTGCGCCACGATCCGGAGTTCGATGCCCCGCCGGCGCTCCAGCTCGCGATGGGCCACGAGGGCCCCCTCGTAATGGAGATCATCGACCACCACGTTGTCGCCCGGCTGCATGGGGACCGTGTTGGCCATGATGTTCTCGCCCTCGCTGGTGGCGAAGACCAGCCCGACCTCGTCGGCCGTGGCGTTGATCAGGGCGGCGAACTGGCCCCGGACCTCGTTGGCCTTGGCCAGCAGCTCGGCCACGGTCATCGGCCGGGTTCCCTTGGCCTCGATGAACGCGGCGCCGGCGGCCAGCACGCTCCGCGGCGACGGCGTGATGTAGGCCGAGTTGAGATAAGTGCGGCCGTTGGCGAGGATCGGGAAATCCCCGCGGACCCCGAGCGGGTCGACGGCAAGGTCGACCGGCGCCGGGGCCACGGCCGCGTAACCGGTCAGGGAGGTGACCGCCGCGACGAAGTCCCGGCGCGGGATCGACATCCGATCAGCCGAGAGCCTCGGTGACGATCCGCTCCTGCTCGACCGTGTGGGCATGGTGGCTCCCCTCCGCCGGGCTGGCCCGGTCCGGTCGGCCGACGTACCGCAGGGTGGCGCCGTTCGGCAGCAGCGCCCGGAGCCGCGACTCCACGAAGGTCCACGCCCCCATGTTCCGCGGCTCCTCCTGACACCAGACGACCTCGCGGGCGTTCCGGTAGCCGAGCAGCACGGTGGTCAGCTCAGGCTCCGGGAACGAATAGAGCTGTTCCAGTCGCACCAGAGCCGGTCGAGTGCCCGTCATCTTGTCCGCCGCGGCCACGAGGTCGTAGTACACCTTGCCGGAGCAAAGCACCACCCGGCGGACGCCATCGCCGCGGCCCGACGTCGTCGGATCGTCGAGCACGGGCTCGAACCGACCGCCGGCCAGATCCGCCAGCGACGAACAGGCCTGGGGCAGGCGGAGGAGACTCTTGGGCGTGAAGATGACCAGGGGCCGCTGCCGATTCCGGCGGGCCTGGCGGCGCAGGGCGTGGAAGTACTGCGCCGCCGTGGTGCAGTTCTTCATCCGGATGTTGCCCTCGGCCGCGAGCTGGAGGAACCGCTCGATCCGGGCGCTCGAATGCTCGGGGCCCTGACCTTCGTAGCCGTGGGGCAGCAGCATCGTCAGGCGCGACGTCACGCCCCATTTCGAGAGCCCGGCGGCCAGGAACTGGTCGACGATGACCTGGGCGCCGTTGATGAAATCGCCGAACTGCGCTTCCCAGATCACCAGCGCGTCCGACGCGGCCATGGCGTAGCCGTACTCGAAGCCGAGGGTGGCGAGTTCGGAGAGCGGGCTGTTGTGGATCTCGAACGAGGCCATGGCCCCGGGCAGCCGCTGCATCGGGCAGAGGGCGGCGCCGGTGCCGGCGTCGTGCAGGACCGCGTGACGGTGACTGAAGGTGCCGCGCTCGGAATCCTGGCCGGTGAGCCGGACCGGAACGCCCTCGGCGAGGAGGCTCGCGAACGCGAGCGATTCGGCGTGGCCCCAGTCGATGCCGCCCTCGGGGCCCATCGTGGCCCGGCGCCGTTCCAACTGGCGCTTGAGCTTGGGATGGACCGTGAAGCCCTCGGGGTAGGTCAGCAGCTGCTCGTTGAGGGCGATCAGCGTCTCCGCGTCGACCGCCGTGGCCGGATCCTCGCGGACCACCTTGGAGGGCGCCGACTCGGCGGGCTTCGGCGCCGACAGCGACGCCTTGAACCCGTGCTGCAGTTCGACGAGGTGCTGGTAGGCCGCGTCGTATCGCTGCTGCGACTCCTCGGCCGTGAGGATCCCCTCGGCGATCAAGGTCTGCGCGTACCGCTCGCGGGCGGACGGATGGTTCTTGATCTTCTCCGCCAGGACCGGCTGGGTGTAGGCCGGCTCGTCGCCCTCGTTGTGGCCGTGGCGGCGGTACCCGACCAGATCGATCAGGATGTCCTCGCGGAACCGCTCCCGGTACATCATGGCCAGGCGGACGGCGGCCAGGCAGGCCTCGGCGTCGTCGGCGTTGACGTGGATGATCGGCAGGTCGAAGCCCTTGGCCAGGTCGCTGGCGTGCCGGGTCGAACGGGAGTCGATCGGGTCGGTGGTGAAGCCGACCTGATTGTTGGTGATCAGATGGATGGTGCCGCCGGTGCGATAGCCGCGGAGCGCGCCCAGGTTGAGCGTTTCCTGGACCACGCCCTGGCCGGCGAAGGCCGCGTCGCCGTGGATGATTACCGGGAGCGCGGCGCTCGGATCGTGATAGGCCTGAACGGCGTGTCGCTGGGTCTGCTTGGCCCGGGCCCGGCCGTCGACGACCGCGCCGACGAACTCGAGGTGACTCGGGTTGTGCGCCAGCGACACGGCAATCGACCGACCCGACTTGGTGATGAACGCGCCCTCCGCGCCGTGATGGTACTTCACGTCGCCGGTGCCTTCGTCCTCGCCTTCCTTGCCGGGCTTCTTGCCCTCGAACTCGGCGATCAGCGTCACGTACGGCCGGCCAAGGGTGTGGACCAGGACGTTGAGCCGGCCGCGATGCGCCATGCCGAGGACCACGTCGCGGGCGCCCTGATCGGCCGCGAGGTCGATGATGCCGTCGAGCATCGGAACGAGCAGGTCGACGCCCTCGATCGAGAATCGCTTCTGGCCGAGGTACGCCTTGTGGAGGAAGCGTTCGAACGCTTCCACCTGAATCAGCCGGTCGAGCAGTTCGAGGCGGGCGTCGCGGTCGAGCGGCCGCCGATGGGCGCCCGTCTCGATCTGGGCCCGGAGCCAGACCCGCTCCTCGTGGCTGGCGATGTGCTCGACCTCGTAGGCGATGGTGCCGCAGTACGTCGCCCGGAGCTGGGGAAGCGCCTCGGCCAGGGTCTCGCCGGGGCAGGCGATCCGGAGCACGTTGGACGGAACCCGGGCCAGGGTGGCGGCGTCGAGTCCGAGCGAGGTCGGGTCGAGGGCGGGGTCGCCGAGGGGCACGCTGCCTAACGGATCGAGGTGAGCCGCCAGGTGGCCGTGGGTCCGGAACGCCTTGACCAGGCCCATTCCGGCCGCCACCGCGGCCAGATCGGCGGCCGGCACCGGGCCCGTCGCCTGGGCCGCGGTCGAGCCGGTGGCCGCCGTGGGCATCGGGATGATCGCGCTGGGCCGTTCCGCCCGCCCGGCGCTGGCCGGCGCGGGGGCCGCCCCCACCGCCACGCCGAGCGACTCGGCCGCCTGCTCGTAGAAGCGCTCCTCGCCCTGGAGGAGGCGTTCCATGGTGCGGAGGAATTCGCCCGACTCGGCACCCTGGATGACCCGGTGGTCGTAGGTGCTGGTGATCATCATCACCTTGGCGATCCCGAGCGCCCGGATCTGGTCGGGCGCGAGCCCGGCGTATTCGGGCGGGTAGCCGATCGATCCGATCGCGATGATGCTCCCCTGTCCCGCCATCAGGCGCGGGACCGATGCCACGGTGCCGAGCCCGCCCGGGTTGGTGAGCGTCATGGTCGCCCCGGCAAAATCGTCGGGCATCAGCTTGTTGGTGCGGGCCTTTTCGACCAGCGTTTCGTAGACCCCGAGGAAGGCGGCGAAGGTCATGCCTTCGGCGTGCTTGATGACTGGCACGACGAGCCCGCGGCTCCCGTCCTTCCGCTCCGCGTCGACCGCGATGCCGAGGTGCACGCCGTCGGGCGCGTTCCGATGGGGGACTCCGTCCACCATCGCGAACGTGTTGGTCATGACCCGATGGGCGTCGGCGGCGCGGACCAGCGCGTACCCGATCAGATGGGTAAAGGAGAGCTTTTCGGTACGGCCGGCGGCCTTCAGCGCGGCGTTGAGTTCCGCCCGCCGCTGTTCGAGGACGCGGACCGCGATTTCCCGGAACGTGGTGGCCGTCGGAACCGACAGGCTCTCGTTCATGTTGGCCGCCAGGCGGGCGGCCGGGCCCTTCATCGGCTGGCCGCTCGGCGCGGCGCTGGCGGCGGCGGGCGCCGCCGCTGGCGTGGCCGGACCGCCGTTGGTCGTCGGGGCCGGAGCGGGGGGACGCTCGCCGACGCGCCCGGACTCGAACAACAGCCGCCACTCCGGGGCGACCCGACTCGGGTCGGTGAGGAACTCTTCGTAGATCGCCTGCGCGAAACCGGCGTTGGCGGTTTCGAAAACGTTGGGATCGATGAACCGCTCAGCCATTCGTCATCTCGTCGTCGACTGCATCGGGTGTAAAGTCAATTCGGGTCGGAAGATAACGCCCGACCTCGCGGAATGGCGCCGGCCACCTCGCGGTACCGATCGATTTCCGCTCGACGACGGTCGTCGTCCCAACCCAGTTCGCGTCCCATCAGCCGGGCCACCGTTTCCGCCGCCGCCAGTCCCGCGTCGGGCGTCTCGAAACCGACCGACAGCCGGCGGAACAGGACGTCGTCGAGTCGGCGGGCGTACTCGTGCCGGACGGCGTGGACCACTTCCGCGCCGATCGCGCCGTGGAGCGGATGGACCGTCTCGGTCAGGGTCGGCCACTCCCGAACCAGTCCGTAGATGGTCGAGGTTTCCGACCCGTACTGACCCACCAGGTGCGCCACCGTCGGCTCGGACAAGCCGGTCTTGACCCCCTCGGCAAAGAGCGCGTCGATGGTATAGGCATCGCCACCGGGGAGCGGTTCTGTAGCGCTTCGGGTTTTCATCGGATCGGCGACCGTGGGCCGCCCGAGCAGGCCGGCCACCAGATTGGCGGTCTCGACTCCCATCCGGCGGTAGGTCGTCAGCTTGCCGCCGGCGACCGTGATCAGGCCCCGTTTCCCGGTCCCGATGTGATGCTCCCGCGACCGGGAGCCGGGGTCGTCGCCCCCGGCCACCAGGGGGCGGAGCCCGGCCCAGGATACCGAGACGTCCTCGAGCGCCAGGCGGGCCGACGGGAAGATCGCGTTGGCCGACCGGAGGAGGTACAGCATGTCGGCCTCGGTGGCCACGACCTGGTCGGGTGCCTCCGAGGTGTCGGTGTCGGTGGTCCCGATGTAGGAGCGGTCGCCCCAGGGGAGCACGAACATGACCCGGCCATCGATCGGGCTCAGGAACGTGATGGCGTGGTGATGGCCGATCCGGGAGCGGGGCACCATGACGTGAGCGCCCCGGCTGGGTCGGAGAATCGGCTTGGCGTCGGGGTCTTCGAGCCGCCGGATCACGTCGGTCCAGGGCCCGGTGGCGTTGACGACGATCCGGGCGTGGACGGTGCCCTGGGCGCCCGTCAGCTGGTCTTCGATGCTGGCCCCGGCCACCCGCCCGTCCTCGATTTCCAACGCCGTGACACACATATGGTTAGCGATGACGGCTCCGTGCCGGGCGGCGGACCGGACGGTGGCGAGGGCCAGCCGGGCATCGTCGCACTGGGCGTCCCAGTACAGCGATCCGCCCCGGAGCCCCTTGTCCTTGAGCAGGGGCTCGTGATCCAGGACGGCTCGCTTGCTCAGGGCCCGGTGCCGGCGCACATTTCCGCGCAGGGCCAGGAGATCGTAAAGAGTCAGGCCGGCTTCGAGCTTCCACCGGGCCACCCGATCGGTGGCAAAGACCGGGAACAGGAACGCCAGAGGCCGGACCAGGTGGGGCGCGGTTCGGAGCAGGACCCCGCGTTCGGCGAGGGCTTCCCGGACCAGGGACCACTTGCGGTGTTCGAGGTACCGGAGGCCGCCGTGAATCAGGCGGCTCGACCGGGAACTCGTGCCTGACGCGAAGTCACCACGTTCGACCAGCGCGACCGAGAGGCCCCGATGGGCCGCTTCTCGGGCGATGCCGGCCCCGGTAATTCCCCCGCCGATCACCAGCAGATCGAAGCGGCGGGCCGACAGGTCCCAGATCGTTGCGCGAGCGGAAGGGTTCATTCTCTGTCCATCGACTCATCGGTTCCCGTGCTCGGATTCGAGCAGCGTCCCAGCTACTGGTTCACCGCGCACGCCCCCCTCATCAAGCCGGGGGCGCGGGTGCTCGACGTAGCCTGCGGCACGGGGCGGCATGCGCTCGCCGCCGCCTCCCTCGGTGCCAAGGTCGTGGCCGTGGATCGGGATGCCGGGCGGCTCAAGGAGGCCCGGACCGAGGCCTCCCGCCGCCGCCTGACGGTCGAGTGGGTCGAGGCCGACCTCGAAAAGACCTGGCCCGACCTCGGCATCTTCGACGCGGTCATGCTGTTCAACTACCTCGACCGTCCCCGGATGGCCCGCGTGGTCGACGCGGTCGCACCGGGCGGCATCCTGCTCTTCGAGACATACCTCGAAATCCAGCGGCAACTCGGCTGGGGCCCCACCCAGGACGCGCACCTGCTCAAGTATGGCGAGGCCACCGGTCTGGTGGCGCCGCTGACCGTCGTCCACGGACGGGAGGCGTTCGAGCCGGCCGACAACGCCCAGTGGGCCGCCGTGGCCAGCGTCCTCGCGCGACGACCAAAGTAAACATGGCCACCCGGGAAGCGGTGATCGTCGCGGGCGTTCGGACTCCGTTCGCGCGCGCCGGCACCGTGCTCAAGGATGCCGGTGCCGTCGCCCTGGCGCGGCACGCGGCCCGCGAGCTGCTCTACCGGACCGGGGTCCGCCCCACCCAGGTCGACGAAGTCATCTTCGGCCAGGTGGTGCCGAGCGTCCTGGCGCCGAACGTGGCCCGGGAGGTGAGCCTCCTGCCGCAGTTCCCCCGGTCCATCCCGGCCTACTCGCTCAACCGGGCCTGTGCCTCGGCCGGCCAGGCCCTCACCAACGCCGCCGATCAGATCGTGCTGGGCCACGCCGACGTGGTCGTGGCCGGCGGGGTCGAGGCGCTCTCCGACGTTCCCATCCTCCACTCGCGGCGGATGGCCGACACCCTGGTGGCGGCGAGTCGCGCCAAGTCCCTGGGCGAGCGGCTGGCCCTGTTTTCCCGGATCCGGCCTCGCGACCTGGTGCCGGTGGCGCCGGCCATCGCCGAACCCTCGACCGGCGAGTCGATGGGACAGTCGGCCGAGAAGATGGCCAAGGAAAACGGGATCGGGCGGGAGGCGCAGGACCGCCTGGCGCTGATGAGCCATCAGCGGGCCGCCGCCGCCACCGCGGACGGGCGCCTTACCGCCGAGATCGCGCCCTGGTTCGGCGGTCGCGACTTCGATCAGGTCGTCACCACGGACAACGGGATTCGCGCCGATTCGTCGCTCGAGGCGCTGGCCGCGCTCCGGCCGGTGTTCGACCGTCGCTACGGCTCGGTGACGGCCGGCAACTCCTCGCCTCTCACCGACGGCGCCGCGGCGGTGCTGCTGATGGAGCGGAGCAAGGCCGAAGCGGAGGGACTCACCGCGCTGGTCCGGATCCGGAGCTACGCGGTCGCGGCGGTCGATCCCGGGTGGCAGCTGCTGATGGGGCCGGTCTACGCCGTCCCGAAGGCGCTCGATCGCGCCGGGATTTCCCTGGCCGACTGTGGCCTGGTCGAAATCCACGAGGCCTTCGCGGCCCAGGTGCTCTCCAACGTCGACGCCTGGGGTTCCAAGGCCTGGGCCGAGCGGCTCGGTCGATCGGGGCCGGTTGGAGAGATCGACTGGGATCGGACCAACGTGATGGGTGGTTCGATCGCCATCGGTCATCCGTTCGGGGCGACCGGAGCCCGGATCGCCACCACGCTCGCCAACGAGATGGTCCGGCGCGACGTCCAGTTCGGGCTGATCTCGATCTGCGCGCAGGGCGGGATGGGTTTCGCCATGGTCCTGGAGCGGGTCTGATGGCCATCCTCTCGGTCGACCATCGGGACCAGGGCGTGGCCGTCGTCACCCTCGACGTGCCGGGCGAACCCGTCAACACCTTCAGTCATGCCCACAGCGTCGAACTGGGGGCCGCGCTCGACGCGCTGGCCGCCGACCCGGCGGTGCGGGCCGTGGTGCTCCGTTCCGGCAAACCGGACAGCTTCATCGCGGGCGCGGACATCAACCAGTTCGTGGCCTTCGGCAGCGCCGCCGACGCCGAGGCGTCGAGTCGTCAGGCCCACGCGTTCGTCGATCGGGTCGAGGCGTTTCCGAAGCCGATCGTGGTCGCCATTCACGGCGCCTGCCTCGGGCTCGGGCTCGAGCTGTCGCTGGCGTGTACCTGGCGGGTCGCGTCCGATCATCCGAAAACCCAACTCGGCCTGCCGGAGGTCCAGCTCGGCATCGTGCCGGGGGCGGGGGGCTGCGTCCGGTTGCCGCGTCTGATCGGCGCCCGGGCCGCGTTCGACATCATCCTGGCCGGCAAGAGCGAGCGGGCCGCCAAGGCCCTGGCCATCGGCCTGGTCGACGAACTCGTCCCGCCGGCCATCCTGGTGGACGTGGCGGTGCGCGCGGCCGACCGGCTGGCGCGCGAGGGGCGGGCTCGGCGGACTTCGCGGGGTGGGATCCAGGGCGCGCTTCTCGATCGGAACCCCCTGGGTCGCCGCGTCGTCTATCGGACCGCGCGGGCCCAGGTGCTCAAGAAGACCGGCGGGCACTACCCCGCGCCGCTCGCGGCGATCGACGTGGTCCGCGTCGGCCTCGAACAGGGCCAGGCGGCGGGGCTCGCGGCCGAGGCGCGCGCGTTCGGCGAGCTGGCGGTGACGCCGGTGTCGCGCGAGCTGGTCCGGATCTTCTTTGCCACCACGGCGCTCAAGAAGGACGACGGCGTCCCGGCCGGGACCCGGGCCCGCGACGTGACCCGGCTCGGCGTGGTGGGCTCGGGATTCATGGGGGCCGGCATTGCCGGCACCGCCATCACGACGGCCAAGGTCGAGGTCCGCCTGCGCGACGCGGAGCTTCCCCGGGTCGGCAAGGGACTCAAGGCGGCGATCGACATCGCGCGGGGGCAACTGACCCGGCGGCGGATCTCCCGCTTCGAGTTCGAACGCCTCGTCGGCCTGGTGTCCGGCGGGATCGACGCCGCCGGATTCCCGACCTGCGACGTGGTGATCGAGGCGGTGTTCGAGGATCTGGCGGTCAAGCGTCAGGTCCTGGCCGACCTCGAACGGGTCATCGCGCCGGAGGCGATCTTCGCGAGCAACACCTCGACGATTCCGATCGCGCGGATCGCGGCCGAGGCCCGCCATCCCGAGCGGGTCCTCGGGATGCATTTCTTCTCGCCGGTCGATCGGATGCCGCTGCTCGAGGTCATCCCGACCGAGCGGACCAGCCCGGAGGCCGTTGCCACCGCGGTGCGGTTCGGCCGGAAGCTCGGCAAGACCGTGATCGTGGTGGCCGACCGGCCCGGGTTCTGGGTCAACCGGATCCTCTCGCCGTACTTCGTGGAGGCCGGCCACCTGGTCATGGAGGGCGTCCCGATCGAGCTGATCGACCGGGTGATGGTCCGCCACGGATTCCCGGTCGGGCCGATCTCGCTCCTCGACGAGGTCGGGATCGACGTGGCGGCCAAGGGCGGGGTGGTGATGCGGGAGGCTTTCGGCGACCGGCTCGCGCCGGCGGCCGCGATCGGGCGGATGGTGGACGCCAAGCGGCTGGGTCGGAAGGCCGGATCCGGCTTCTACCTCTACCACGAGGGTCACAAGACCGATCCCGATCCCAAGGTCTACGACCTGCTCGGGATCAAGCCGCTGGCGACGGTGGACGAGGCGGAGGTCGAGCGCCGGCTGGTCTATCCGCTCCTCAACGAAGCGGCCCGGGCGGTGGGCGAGGGCGTGGTCCGGTCGCCGCGGGACGGCGACATCGGGGCCATCTTCGGGATCGGCTATCCGCCCTTCCGGGGCGGTCCGCTCCGCACGATCGACGCGTTAGGCGCGCCGGCGGTGGTCGCCACCCTCGAGGCGCTGGCCCGCGCCCATGGCGAGCGCTTCGCGCCGTGCGAGGCGCTGGCGACCCTGGCGGCCCGGGGCGGCCGGTTCTACTCCGACTGAACCGGCCCGGGCCGCGCCGTCCTCTTTCCGCCTGACGTCTCCGCCTGACTGTCTCCGCTCAACGGCCTCCGCCTAACGGCCTCTGTCTAACGGCCGAGTTCCTTCCGGGCATGGAGCGCCGCCGCCTGCGAGCGGCGCTGGATCCCCAGCTTCTCGAACACGTTGTGGAGATAGTTCTTGACCGTCTTCGGCGAGAGGTCCATCGCCGCGGCGATCTCCTTGTTGGTCTTTCCTTCCGCCACCAGCGCCACGATCCGCTGTTCCTGCGGCGTCAGGGCGGCCTTCTCGGGCGCCTCCGGCGGCGGCACGCTCCGCATGACCCAGTCGAGGACCCCGCTCCGGAGTCCGGGGTCGAGGATCGACTCCCCGCCGGCCACCTGCTTGATCGAATCGATCAGCGAGCGGGCGTCGATCTCCTTGAGCAGATAGCCGTGGGCGCCGATCACGATCGCGGCCCGGACCAGTTCGTCGTCGGCAAACGCGCTCAGGAACAGGACCCGGGTGGCGGGGAGGCTCTCC
>JAEUJH010000304.1 GCA_016794825.1 Gemmatimonadota bacterium | reverse complement strand
AGTCGACGCCTCCATGAAGCTCGCGTAGCCGCCCACGTCCGAGAACACCCCGGCCTGTTCCCGCCAGTCCATCATGTTGGCCGGGGCCGCATCCTGCTGATACCAGCCGAAGTCGGGGTTCTCCTCCCAGAGGGCGACCAGGCGGCCGGGATCGCCGAACGGCAAGGGGCGCAGCAGGACGGCGTTGACCGCGGAGAAGATGCTGGTGTTGGCGCCGATGGCCAGTGCCAGGGTCACGATCGCGGCGGTGGCGAGGCCGGGGCTCTTCCGGAGGCTCCGCGCTGCCCGGCGGCCATCGGCCACGGCATCGCCGATCCACTCTCGCCACCGGGCTCGGCGGTCGCGCTGGGTGCTCGACTGGCGGACTCGGTCGCGGGCCTGGGCGGGTCGATCGCCAAGGCGGGCCAGCGCGGCCGCCCGGGCGTCGGCCGGACTGCTGCCGCGCGCCACCAGGTGGCGGACTTCCTCGTCGATCATGGTCTCGAGTTCCTGGTCGGCGTCGGCCGCGCTCTCACCGGGGCGTGGCACGTCGAGGCGGAACAGCCGGCGCACGCCGGCCCGGATCTCGTCGCCGTTCATCGGCCCCCCCGCGGCGAAGGCCGGAACTGCAGGAGCGCCGCCAGGGCGGCCACGCTTTGCTGCAGCGACTCGGTTTCAGCTCGGAGGTGGGTCCGTCCGGCCGGCGTCAGGGTGTAGTAGCGGGCCCGCCGGTTGTTTTCGGTGACTCCCCATTCGCCCGTCAGCAGGCGCTTTTCCTCGAGGCGATGGAGGGCCTGGAGCAGGGCGGGGGCCTCGATCGGGATCTCGCCCGCGGATCCTTCCTCGATCCACCGGGTGATTTCGAACGCGTGCCGGGGGCCGGAACTCAGGGCCTTGAGGACCAGCGCGTCGAGGGTGCCTTTGAGCAGCGCCATGTAAGTATCTCCACTAAGTTACTAAGTGAAGATACTATTTTCGGTGGCCGTGGCAAGAGTGAGGTCCCGTCGGCGCCGGCGGGCGCGACGGACTCCCGCACCGGCCCGACGGGCCGGTCAGCGGGAATCGATGCGGGTCGAGGCGGTGATGGCGGCCTGGATGGCCGCGTCCGAAACGGCGCCGGCCTGGAGCGCCGAGGCGGTAAGCCACTGGGCCGATCGGAGCTCGAACACCACGGTCCGCTGCATGCCCGGGTCGGTGGGGACGGTAAACGGCGGGAGCGCCACCACGACCTCGGCGCGGTGATCCGGTCCGCCGACGGCCAGATCGACGTCGGCGGCGAGGGTGACGGCCCCGATGACCGAGCCGGCTTTGATCCGGGCGGTTACCCCGTCGAGCACCAGGCGAACCCGGCTGAACGGCCCGAGCGGCGCGTCCTGCTCGCCGTGGGCCGAGGTGGCCCCGGCGGCCGACTGCAACTGGACGGTCACGCCGTTCGGGGAGCCGAGGTTGACCCAGTCGACGCCGTCTTCGGAGAGCGAGACCACCACGTTCCCGGCGAGCGAGCCGACGATGGTCGGGGTCGCCGTTGGCGAGTCGGAGATGATTCCCTCGGCCCGTCCGACGGCGGAGGCAACCGGATCTTCGCACCCGCCGAGACCGAAAGCCGTACCGACGAGGCACCAGCGCGCAATTCGAAGCATGGAGGGTGTCTCCCAAGGTTGGCTGGAACGGGAGGGAGACGAGCGGAGCCGTCGCGATGACACACGCGGCCGGCCGATCTCAGGGCAGCGGCGGAAGCGTGTCGGTCATCCATCGGCCGACCCGGGCCTGGACCGTCGCATCGAGGAGGATGGCCTTCCGTACCTGCGCCACCCGACCGGTGTGCAGGGCGACGACCGTCCGCACCCCGTCGCGGAGGATCCACATCGGCCCGCCGCTCATCGACTTGGCGGAGTCGAGGTCGTGATGGACCAGGGTGCCGTTCGCCACGGTGGTGGCCCGGATCGTTTCCCGGACCGGGCTCCCGTCGGACGGGATCTCGCGGGTGCAGGCGTCGATCCGGAGCGGTACGCCCAGCCGCCCGAGGCTCCGGAACATGAGGCGCGCGTGGCGGTCGCGGGTGGCCGGGTAGCCGGCCAGGTTGACCACCAGGTTGGCCGCCGTGGCCGGGGTGACGGGGGCCAGGCTGAAGGCGCCGCCCGTCACCGCGCGGGCCAGTCGAATGATGCCGTAGTCCTCCCCGACGGTTCGGCAATCGGTCGTGCGGTAGCCCGGACTGATGGCCCACCCGTTGGCGGCAATGCCCGAGGCGCTCTCGCCGTTCTGGCCCGGGTAGACCGTGATCGAGGCGGTCGAGGGCGCCTCGATCGGCGAAATGACGTGCGCCGCGGTCAGGACGTGGTGCGGGCCGATCAGGAAACCGGTCCCGACCGAGAATCCCGAGCGGTCGTGCGATCGGGTGACGATTCGGCAGATCCACCGGAACGGGATCCAGTCGGCGCGTTGGACTCGAGTGAGCGCCAGCGAGGCGGGGGCGGTGCCGGGCGTCGGGGACTGTCCGAGAGCGAGATACATGGTGGCCTCAACGGATTCGGCTGTTGAGCAGCGCCGACACGATCGCGCTCAGCGCGTCCGCCGCCTCACCCCGGACGCCCTCGGCGGCCAGGGCCTCGGAAAAGCCCTCCTTGGCGCCGGCCTCGACGGCCCGCCGGGCGGCCCGGCCGATTCGGTCGCGCGTGGTTTTCGAGGCGCCGAGCTTCTCGAGGATCCGGTCGATCGGACGCCCGGCCCGCTCCCAGACCCGATCGCCGATCGTGCCGCCCGACTGCTGGACGGCCGTGGTCGCGTCGAGGATCAGGTCCCGGATCTCGTCGTCGATCGTGCGAGGATGACGGCGGACCCAATCCTCCGCGGCCTCGCGAGGCGTGGGGATGCGGGGGCCCGGCTGACCCGGCGGCGCCGGCGGCGTGCCGGGCGCCGGGGCGGGCGGAATGGTCGGGGTCGTCGGCACTCCAGTGCCGGTACACCGGGCCAGCAGCGTGGCCGAGACCGGCAGTCCGACCGTTTCGAGGGTAAAGCGCAGATAACACGGGATCGCGGCAAATGGCTGGGTCCGATTGGGGCCGAGCAGGCCGGCGAACGCGGCGCTGAACGCGGCCGCCAGCAGCGTGCCTCCAGCCGTGGCCGCGTCGCCGGCGGCCACCGCCTGCCAGAAACCGGTGCCGAGGACGACCTGACGGCTGCCGGGCGTCTGGCACGCGAAGAACGTCGGGCCGCAGGCACCCGTCGACGATCCGTGACAGACGAAGCGGAGGTCGCCGCCGCTCAGCAGACGCGCGGCCACGGTCAGCCGCCGCGCCACCACGTCGCCCCGATCCCAGTGCTGCCCGGCCGGGCGCCAACTCGGCACGAACGACGGTGCCACGCCGAAGATGGCCCGGAAGCGGGCGACGGTGGTCGGGATCCGGGTCCGCCGATCCAGGGTGATGGCGGCGTCCGAGGCCCAGTCGGCGGCCCGGCGGGCCAACTCCTGCAGCTCGGCACGGAGCGACTCCACCGTTGCCGTCGGCCGTCCCAGGATCGAGCGAACCGTGGCCAAGTGCGCGGGCGAGCAGGCCAGTCGGGTCGGCCGAACCGGCAACGGGGGGCCGACGATCACGGTGCCGGTGGGAGCCGGGTTCGGCTGCCCGAGGCCACGAGGCCGCGATGAGACGTACATGGGGCGCGCTCCGATCCGAGTCTAGGTGGCGGTGCCGGCCGAGCACTTGGCTTCGACCCAGCTGGGCACCGGGTGCCCGAGCATCGTGAGCCCGTACTTGAGGTAGCAGTGGATGTTGCGGAACGGCGGGGCCAGCGGCTGATAGGACAGGCCGTAGCGGATCACCAGCCCCGCGATCACCATCCCGCAGCCCGGCGACACCGGATCGCCGGCGGCGACCTGCCGCCAGAAGAGATCGCCTAACGCCACCCGCTCGACGCCGGGCATCGTCCGGACCAGGTAGTCCCGGGGCCGGTCGAGGCCGCCGCCGGGCCAGGCCCAGCCCCAGCAGGAGATCCGAACCGACGACGAGAACATCGTCCGTCGCGCCCCGGCCAACCGGGTGGCCACGATGGTGCCGAGATCGGCGCCGCCCGGCGTGAGCCGCTCGTCGGGCGAGCGGCCGAAGGCGGCCTGGAACCGCGCAACCGTGAGCGGCGTGCGAACCCCGGTCAGCCCGGCGCGCGGTGGCGCCGCCTCGTCGGTCAGGTCGGCAAAGACGTGGTCGTGCGCCGTCTGGATCGCGATCCGGACGTCGTCGGCCGAGATGCCCGGCATCGTCCGGCGAACCTCCGCCAGTCGAGCGGCGTCGCACTCCACCTGACTCCCGACGAGCAGAATCTGGAACCCCTGGGTCCAGGGCGCCGGCGGCGCCGTCCCGGGGTTGGGCATGGGCGCCGGCCCGGGACCGGGTGGCGGCGACTGAGGGACCATCGGAGCGGGCTGCCCGAGTCCCGCGGTGCGGAGGTACATGAGTTGCTCCTAGAGGCGGTTCGGCGCGCCGCCGTACATCGCGTTGTACCACGACCGGCCGACCAGCCGGCCGCCCACCAGCCCCAGCCGCCCGGGCCCGCCCACCGGGGCGCCGACGTTGCGCAGCACGAACTCGAGGGACGCACCCTCCTCGAGTCGGACATCGAGCGGGAATCCGCTCATGCCCCACGGATTGACGATGTGATCGACCGCCAGCAGCGGGAGACCCGCCGGGTTACGGATCACCCACTGGTAGCCGTCGGTGCGGACCTGGCGCGGATCGGCCGCGTAGCGATCGGTGTACTGGGCGAAGTAGAGGAGCTGGCCGCAGTAGTTCCGGTGGAGTTCGAACCGGACCAGGACCACTTCCTCGCCCGGACGCTCCGGCGGCGCGCCGACCCAGGATCGGTCGAACACGTGGGCGTCGGCGGGGACGCCGCAGACCTGGCAAGGGGCGGTCATGGGACGCCGGTACCGAGCAGCTTGTAGCCGTGGAGCACGAAGAACAGCTGCCCGTTGGCGAACGGGTCGCCCGCGGACTGCTCGATGATCTCGATCCGGATCGTGCTCCGGGGCATGAAGACCATCGGTTTGGCGAACGGGCGGAACGGCCGCTGCCCGTCGGCCGAGCCCAGTCCGGCCAGGTTGTGGATCGGCTGATTCTGCAGTTCGCGGCCGCTGGCGCTGTCGACGATGGCGTACAGAAAGTCGATCGCGCAGTGGCGGACCAGGCAGGACTCGATGGCGGTGATCAGCAGCGCCGGGTTCGAGGCGTCGAGCAGCGACGCCAGCGTGGCCAGCGACAGCGGCGTGGTGGCCCGGGAGCGGAGGACCTGATTGCGGCGCTCGATGACCGTCGTGGTGGGCGGAACCTGGGGCGGCTGGAACGGCTTGAAGCTGTAGCCGATCCCGACCGCCACGAACGCGCCGTCGACGCTGACGTTGATGACGTCCTGGACCCGGTTGCCGATGACGCCGGTCAGCGTGAACGTGGCGGCGTAATCGTACGGGATTTCCCGCGTGGCCGGCGCGGCGCGCCCGGCGGAGAGCGCGGCCGTTTCCTGGGTGTCGTAGCCGAGATTGATCATCGGATCACCAGAGCGGGGCAAAGTGAGTGGGCTGGGGGCCGCCGGTCGGCGGGGCGGTGGGCGGGACGTAGCCCTCGAGATCGGCCGCGCCCTCGTCCAGACCCTCGAGGTCCTCGGCGTCGAGGCCGTCGACATCTTCGTCCAGGCCCTCGAGGTCCTGCTCCGCGGCGAGACCGGCCATGGCCTCGTCGTCGGCGGAGAGACCGGCGCGCTTGAGCCAGGGCGCCGCGGTCTTGAGTCCCGCGCTGATGGCGGTGCCGTAGCCGGGGACGAACGCCGAGTACTTCTGGACCAGCGGCAGGGCCTTGCGGGCCAGGCGCCGGAGTCGCTTCCAGAATCCGACCGGCTCGCCCAGGCCGTTGACGGTTTCGACCCACTGGTACAGGTGGCCGTCGCCGCCGGCCCGAACCTCGCCGAGCTGACCGATTCCGCCGGGATGGCCAAGGCCCTCCAGATCCGAGCCGTCGGCCAGGCCATGGACCTGGTACACCTCGCCGTCGGGCGCCTGATACAGCTGACCGAGTCCCTCGGCACCAGTCAGTCCGGCGCGCCGGAGCCAGGGGGTGGCCGTGTCGAGGGCGCGCCGCGCGACGGCCCCGTACGGACCGGGCAGCATGCCCGCCGCCCGGGTCGCGAGGGGCGCCAGCCGACGGACCGCGCCCCGGACCCGGCGACGCAGCGCCTTCCAGAAGCCGACCGGATTGCCGAGGCCGTCCACGCCCTCGACCCACTGATAGAGTTGTCCATCGGGGGCTTCCCGGAGTTCGCCCAGATAGCCGGTCCCCATGAGATCACCGTGCATCGTTGCCTCCCGCGGCGCTCGGCCGCGCGGTTGTGCGGTGGACTACTGGACGTCGCGGGTCAGATAGCCGTCGAGGAACACCCAGATCCGATAGGGGCCCTTTTCCTTCTGGAGGTCGGCGCCGGGGCCGACCGGGAACTGGAGTTCGACCCGGAAGTTCTGCTGCGGCTCGATCTGGACCGGCTCCGCGAACCGGAAGGTGGCGAGCGGGTCGGGCGCGCCGTGGGCAGCCGATCCGGCCACGCCGGCGCCGGCGGGGAAGTAGAAGGTCGGGACCTCGATCATCGTCTTCTCGCCGACCAGAAGCCGGGTCACCGAGCCGAAGATCAACTCCCGGAGCGCCTCGGGCGTCCGGAGGTTGCTCACCACCCGCATGGCCCGCGCCTCGAACGTGTTGAAGCTCGGCAGGGCGCTCGGCATCTGGAGATTGGTTTCGAGTCGGGTCTTGTTCTGGATGTTGACGAAGAACTGGATCGTCCGGGTCTCGGGCGCGAGGCTGCCTTCGACCAGATGCGCGTCGTAGAGCGGAAACTGGAGTTTCTCCTTGACGCCGTTGAGCTTGCCCATGGTACGGTCTCCTCTGGTGCGGCCGCCCGCGCGGCCGGGTGGGTCGAATACTGCCTAACGTTGATCCGGCCGGGCCCGGGGCCGCGCCGGGACCGCGCGGCCGACCGCGCGGTAGACGATCCCGTCGTCGCCGAGGTGGAGCGTGCCGGGGCGCGGACCGCCCTCGCAGCCGCAGCCGAGGGGCCCGCCGGCCACCGGGGTCAGGGGCGTCAGCCGGCAGGGCCGGGCTCCCACCGGGCCGGGGTTGACGATCATCAGCTCGTCGAGCCCGAGGTTCGGGTCGGTCATCGGGTCATCCCTCGATTCCGCGTTCGGTGATCCGGTACTGGCCGCCGACGATGAACAACCGGCGGCCGCGAGGATCGGCCGCCAGGATCGGGCGCCGCTCCATGAAATGGACGTAGGTCTTGGGAACGCCCGGCTCCCATTTGTCCGAGCGATAGATGAGGCCCACCAGCTCGCCGAGGCCGACGACCACCGGGGGAATGACGCGGGACGCCGAGACCACTTCCGCCCGTTCGGCCGGCGCGGCGGTAAAGCGCTGGAACAGCCGGCGAGCCTCGGCCAGATCCGCGGAGGCGCCGGCGGGCTGGCGGCGGCCGTCGAGCGGCACCACCAGCCGAGTCGGCGCGTTCGGCGACCAGCCCGGCCCGTGCGGCATCGTCGCGTCCAGCGGAATCCACTCACCCCGATGCTCGGCCTCGAGGTACACATGCGAGAACAGCCGGGGCCGGCGCGGATCGGGTCCGGTCAGGACGATCCGGACCGGGTGACCGATCGATCGGAGCAGGGCGCCGAGGAGAATGGTGTGATCGTCGCAGTCGCCGGCCCGGAGGGTCAGGAGCCGCCGCGCCGAGTGGAGGACTTCGACCTGGTGCGGGTCCTTGGTGTACCGGAGGTGACGGCGGACGAAGCGGAACAGCGCCTTGATTTCGCCCAGGTAGTCCTTGGGCGGGATCCGGTCGGCGAACAGGACGTCGATGGCCCGCTGACGGACGTAGAAGTCCTTGGCGCCCGCGCGGATCAACTCGATCATCCGCCGGACCGTGGCGCGGGTGCCCCGGAACCCCGACGGGATCGTCTCCACCGTGATCTCGAGCGGGCTCGGCTCGGGAGCCGGATACCGGGGCGGGACCGGCGCGGGGCGATCGGTCATCGGGGACGGCCCGTCCAGCGCGCCAGCGCGGTGCGGAGGATGCCGGTGCCGAGGCGGTCGGCCAGGAACTGGAGCAGATCCTCGGGGCGGGCGAACACGAACCGCTCGCGGCTCATCACATCGGTCACTTCGCCTCGCCAGGTTGGGGGCGCGCCGGGGAGGTCCCGGGGCTCGCGCCGAAATCGGATGATGAGCGACTGGTCGCCGGATTCAGGACCGGATTCCATCCGGCGACTCCTTCGGGTCTGGTGCGCGCCGCTCCTCGTGACGGAACGAAGGTGCGACCCTTCGCTCACGCCCCGATCACGGCGCGCTCACCGCGGGGTCACCGATCGGCGGGCAGGTCGGGCAGGGAGGCTTCGAGGTCCCGGATCGCGGCGGCCAGGCGGCGCCGGATGCGGGCGAGGTCGTGAATGGTCCGCTGAATCGGCGCGGGAGGTGATCCGGTGGCCGATTGGGATTCGGAACTCGGATGGGATCCAGGGACCGCGATGGCCTGGAAGAGCGCCTGCGTTTCGGGCAGGGGTTCGACGCCAAGGTCGGTGCGGAGTCGTCGTCGAAGATCGCGATACCGCTGCAGCGCGGTGGCCCGGTCGCCGGCGGCGAGCGCGGCCCGCATCAGCTCGCGGACCACGTCCTCGCGGAGCGGGTCGAGCGCCAGCGCCCGATCGGCCGTGCGGAGCGCGGCGCGGTAGTCGCCGGCCCGCCGATGGGCGGCGGTCAGGTCGCCAAGGGCTCGGATCAGCAGGACCCGAAGCCGTTCCCGAGCTTCGAGCGCCCAGCCGTCGTACCAGCCTTCGAGCAGCTCGCCGCGGGGGCCGGCCACCGCGCGGTCGAGCAGTTCGAGTTCGTCGGCCGCAAGCGGTCCAGCGCTGGTTTCACCGAGTCGGAGGGCGGCATGTTCGAACTCGTCGACATCGAGCCGGGCATCCGGCGGCCACGCCAACCCGACTTCGCCGGCCGGCGTGGAAACGAGGACCGAACCACGCGGCGTGCCCGGCGGTTCGAGGAGCTGCCGGAGTCGCCAGATCGCGGTGTTGAGACACCGGCGGGCCCGATCTTCCGGCTGGTCACCCCAGAAGTGGGTGTAGAGGACGTCGCGCGGGTGGGTGCGGTGGTGGTTGAGCGCCAGGAAGGCGACCAGCCCCTCGAGCGTCCGGGTCAGGTTGGCCACCGCCACCCCGCCGCGCTCGACCCGAACGCCTCCGAACAGCTGAACTCGCAGGTGGGCCATGAGGGGCTCCGGACGGGGGGCGACACCCCGGTGATCGTCCGTTTCTTGACAGTCGGACGGGCCCCGGGGCGACTCCGACACGATAGGAAACAACCGCGAACAGTACAAGTTGGGAGAAAACCTTGGTCCGGGCGGGCCGGGCGAAGTGGCTGCGAATCAGTCGCCCCGGCGTGCAACCCGGTGCGGCTCGGAGGCGGACCGCCTGTTCCACGGTGAAACCATCTCGGACGTTCGTGCGTCCAAGGGAAATAGTCCACGGAGATGCAGGGGGACGCATGACCTGGGAGATGGTGTCGACTCGGGTTCGGGCCGCAATCCTGGCGCTTCGGGCCCGATTCGACCCCCGGTTGGCCGGACGGGTTGTGGTGGGCCTGGGCGCGTTCGGGATGCTCGGCGTTGGGGCCGAAGCCGCGTTCCGCGCCGAACTCGGGCCGGCGGAGGCGCGGCTGCCGACGGCGTTCTACAGCCGGCCCGAGCCCTGGGGCGGCGACGGCGAAGGCGAGCCGATGCCGATCGGGTCGATCGCCTCGCCAATTCTGGAGCGACGGGCGCCGGTCCGGCGGTCGGAGGTTCCGGATCACCTGGTGGCCGCGATCCTGGCGGTGGAGGATCAGCGGTTCTTCCGTCACGACGGTCTCGACGTCAAGCGGATCGGTGGCGCGCTGGTCGCCAATCTCCGGGCCGGGGCCATCGTCCAGGGTGGCAGCACCATCACCCAGCAGCTCGCCAAGAACCTCTACCTCTCGGCCGAACGGTCGCCGCTCCGCAAGGTGCGCGAAGCGGCCATTGCCTCGGTGCTCGAAGCCCGGTACGACAAGGCGACCATCCTCGACGCCTACCTGAACGAGATCTACCTCGGTCAGGACGGCGCTCGCGCCATCCACGGCGTCGGGGCGGCGGCGCGCTACTACTTCGGGAAGTCGGTCAACCGGTTGTCACTGGCCGAGTCCGCCTTGCTGGCGGGGATGATCCACGCGCCCAATCGCACCAATCCGTTGCGCCACGAGCGGGCGGCGCGGCGGCGGCGGAACCTGGTCCTCGATCTGATGGCGGAGCAGGGCCGGGTTTCCCGGAAGAGCGCCGATCAGGGCAAGAAGGCGCGGATCGCCACCCGGGCCAACCCGGAGCCGATGCTCGACGCCCGTTACTTCCGCGATCTGGCGCTGGCGTCGGTGCGGGGTGGCCTCCCGTCGCGGGGCGGCGCCGTCTACACCACGATCGACCCCGCGCTCCAGCGAGCGGCGGTGCGGGCGGTGCGCGACGGCCTGGCCCGCTTCCGTTCGCCGGACGCGCAGGCGGCGCTGGTGGCGATTGACCCGCGGACCGGTGAGGTGCTGGCCCTGGTCGGCGGCCGCGACTACGGACGCTCGCAGTTCAACCGGGCCGTCGAGGCCCGCCGGCAGCCGGGGAGCGCGTTCAAGCCGATCGTGCTGCTCACCGCGCTGCAGCGGGACGGCAACCGGGGGCCGGCGTTCACCCTGGCGTCGCGGGTCGAGGATGAGCCCTTCAGCGTGGGGCGGGGCGCCACCCGCTGGGAACCGACCAACTACGACGGCAACTTCCGCGGCGAAGTGACGCTCCGGGAGGCCATCGAACAGTCGCTCAACGTGCCGTTCGCGCGGGTGGGCCTCGAGGTCGGGCCGGAGCGGATCGCCGCGATGGCCCGGCGGCTCGGCATCGAAAGCCCGATCCGGCCGGTGCCGAGCATCGCGTTAGGCAGTTCCGAGGTGTCGCTCCTGGAGCTGGTCCGGGCCTACGGCGTGTTCGCCACCGGGGGCCGGCTGGCGGCGACCCGGACGGTGCTCGGCCGGGGCGCGGTGGGTGGCGCGCCGCCGCGGCGGCTCGAGGTGGTGGGGGTGCCGGTCATCGATCCCCCGGCGGCGTACCTGGTGACCTCGGCTCTCGAGGGCGTCATTGCCCGGGGCACCGGGCGAGGGCTGGCGATGAGCGACCGGTTCGGGAGCCTGGCCGGCAAGACCGGGACCTCGAACGGGTGGCGCGATGCCTGGTTCGTGGCGTACTCGCCCTCGATCGTGGTGGGCG
>JAEUJH010000261.1 GCA_016794825.1 Gemmatimonadota bacterium | reverse complement strand
CTCTCGGGATAGCCGGCCGCCGCGAGGCGGGCCCGAATCTGCGCCGGCGACAAGCCGGATCCGCCGACCAGGTCCTTGACCCGGCGGCTCAGGTCCGGCCGCTGGAGCAGGGCCCGGGCTTGATCGGGGGTCGGGGTCTGGGCCATTCCCGCCGTGGGGGCCAGGGCGAGCACCAGCAGTCCGAATAAGACGCGTCGCATCGAGCTACTCCTGAGGGGCGTGCGCCAGCGAGGGGTCGAGGTGTTCCGCCGTCGCCTGCCAGAACGCCAGGGTCCGGCCGGCCACCACGGAGGTCACATAACGCTCCAGCGTCCACTGTCGGGCCATGGCACCGGCGGCCCGGCATCGGGCCGGGTCCGTCACCCAGCCCTGCAGCGCGGTGGCCAGGTCTTCCGCGCCGTCGACCACCACGCCGGCCTCACCCACCAGTTCGGGGAGGGCGCCGGCGCGCGTGACCACCGCGGGAATGCCGCGCCCCATCGCCTCGAGCAGGAGCGGGGCCTGGTGATCCACCCAGTCGGCGGTGTCCCGGGAGGGGACGACGAGACAGTCGATCTCCTGCCACAGCGTTTCCAGCGTTTCGGTCCGGATACCGCCGAGCCAGCGGATTCGCGACGCCAGCCCGAGCCGCTGGATTTCCCGTTCGAGCGATTCCTGCTCGGGGCCGGTGCCGGCGATGACGGCCTGCCACCGGCCATAGGTCTTGCCGAGCGCCGCGATCAGCAGATCGGGGCCCCGCTCCGGGGTGAGCCGGCCCGCGTACCCGACGACGAGCTGCTCCCGTTCGGGCCGCGACACCGAGGGCGGCAGCGACACGCCCCGGGGCGGGATCGCCGCGGCCAGGGCCTGGGGCGCGTGCTCGTGGAGCAGATCCATGGCCACCCGGTTGCCGCCGAGGACGCCGGCGGCCTGGCCGAGAACCCGGCGAGCGCGCCGCCGGGCAAAGAAGCCGAGCGCCGTGGGCCGGGATCGCCAACTGAAGAGGACGAACGGCACCCCGAGCTTGCGGCACACCGCCGCGGTGGTCGCCGCCAGGGGCGACTCGGGTTCGGCCTCGAGATGGACCAGGGTCGGCCGGGTTTCGGTGAGGAGCCGGCGGATCGTCCCGGCCTGCCAGCGCAGCTCGCGCGGGTCGGCGGGGTTTCCCTTGACGGGTACGGGGGCCAGCCGGATGGCGCCGTCGGACCCGGCGGTCCCGCCGGGGGTGGCGACGATCAGGTCGACGCCGAGCCCGGCGACGGCGCGGAGTCGGTCGCGGCGGCCTTCATCGGTTGCATGGTCGGAGAGCACGAGAACGCGCACGAGCGAATTATGGTCAGGAGGCGGTGCAGTTTGTAGCGGGGTCGGCTCGGGTGACCCGGGCCATTCGGCCCTGATCGGGGTTGGGTCGTTCGGCCGGCCGAACGTATACTTAGCGCCGTGGTATTCGCGGGCCCTTAGCTCAGGCGGTTAGAGCAGCGGACTCATAATCCGTAGGTCCTGGGTTCGAATCCCAGAGGGCCCATGTCGTCCCTAATCCCCGCGTTGAACGTTAGGTGGTTCGTGTCCGCGCTTTCCCATGACGACGTGGTGCAGGCGGCCGCCCGGATCGGCTCCGGCGTGCTCACCACGCCGTGCGTCCCCTCGCCGGAACTGAGCGATCGGCTCGGCTGCTCGATCTGGCTCAAGCTCGAGTATCTCCAGCGGACCGGTTCGTTCAAGGAACGGGGCGCCTGCAACGCCCTCCTCCTGCTCGACCCGGCGGTCCGGGCCCGCGGCGTGATCGCGGCCTCGGCCGGGAACCACGCGCTGGCCCTCGCCTATCACGGCCGCCGCCTGCAGGTGCCGGTGACGGTGGTGATGCCGCGGTTCGCGCCGCTCATCAAGCAGTCCCGCTGCCAGGCCCTCGGCGCCGAGGTGGTGCTGGCGGGCGACACCATCGCGGAAGCCAAGCACGAGGCCGATCGGATCCTCCGGGAACGGGGCTTGAGCTACGTCCATGGCTTCGACGGGCCCGCGGTCATCGCGGGGCAGGGCACCATCGGCCTCGAGATCCTGGCGCAGTGCCCCGAGGTCGACGCGATCGTGGCGCCGATCGGGGGCGGTGGCCTGATCGCCGGATTGGCGTTGGCCCTCGACGGTTGGTCGCGTCCGGTCGAGCTGCTCGGCGTCGAGCCGGCCCGGGCTGCCAGCTACTCGGCGGCGGTGGCCGCGGGCCGACCGGTCCCGATCGCCATGCAGCCGACCCTGGCCGACGGATTGGCGGTGCCGGAAGTCGGTGCCAACGCCTTTGCCATCGCTCGCGGCGCCGTGTCGGCGGTGGCGGCGGTCGAAGAGTCCAGCCTGGCCGTGGCGGTGCTGCGGCTGGCCGAGTTGGAGAAGGGCGTCGTGGAGGGAGCGGGCGCGGCGCCGCTCGCGGCCATGCTGGAAGGGAAGTTCCCGGGGCTGGCCGGGCGGAACGTCGTCCTGGTTCTCTGCGGCGGCAACATCGATCCGGCCGTGCTGAGCCGGATCATCGAGTTCGGCCTCGTGGCCGACGGCCGTCTGGTGCAGTTCGTGGCGGTGATCTCCGATCGGCCCGGCGGGCTGGCGGAGTTCGCCGCGACGGTGGCCTCGGTCGGCGCGAGCATCAAGGAGGTCGAGCACGACCGCCTTTTCGGGTCGGCCGACATCTCGCGGGTCCGGGTCCTCTGCCGCGTCGAGGTCCGGGACCTGGCCCACCGGAACCGCCTGTTTGCGGCGCTCCGCGGGACCGGAATCGAGGTCCTCGAACAGGGCGGCCCGGGGTCCGCCTAACCAGGATTCGCGCAACCGGTTTCACCCCACCACCCGGCCCCTTTGCAGCCTGCCTGACTGGGGGCCGATCGCCCCTGAGGCCCCGTTCGGCCCCGGCAAAATCCAAACAGTTGCTGTCGCATCGGTTGACTCCCCTCGAGCCCGCCAAGCCCGCCATTGGCAAGCATTTCGCAAAGGTAAGAGGCGACCGAGACCGGTTCCCGGGTCTGACTGCAGCGGGTTGCAGCGTGACGGGAGTCCGGTCGCCGTTGGTCGGAATCGACAACCTGGGGGCTCAGATGCGATGGTCGGCTTTGGTGGGAACGGCGATGATGATCGCCACG
>JAEUJH010000258.1 GCA_016794825.1 Gemmatimonadota bacterium | reverse complement strand
CCGCAACATGCGGCTCGCGTTCAAGCAGGGGTTCTACCTCGGCGGGATCAAGAGCGTCCTGATGACGGTCACCAACGGGGCCTTCCCCGGCGGCCAGATCCACTCCGAGTCCGACGCCGAGGAGCCGCGCGAGGTCCGGCCCCGGACCCCGTTCGTGCCCGACAACACCCTGACGTTCAGCAAGGTCGACGCCGTCTTCAAGTCGGGCAACGCCACTCGCGACACCATTCCGTCGCATCTCGTGGTCGGGACCGACCTGCCGCCGGAAATGGCCGATTTCCTGAGCCACGTCTGCCCCGCCGGCGTCTACGAGCGGGTCGGCGACGAACTCCGGGTCAATCCGCCCAACTGCGTCGACTGCAAGGCCACCGACGTGGTCGGCCCTCGGTGGACGCCGCGGGAAGGCGGCAGCGGTCCCAAGTACCGGGTGATGTAATCGGACGATGACGACCCCGCGTCGGAGCGGCGCCTTCGCGGCGCCGGTGCCGCCGACCCTCGGTCAGCGGTTCCGGCGCTTCTGGGAACCGCCCGACGACTTTCTGGTCGACGCCGGCAAGGTGGGCGAACTCCTGATCGCCCGGATCCGCCTCGGTGTCACGCTGGTGCTCCTCTGCATTCCCCTGATCAGCTACGCCGTCGCGGCCCCGGGCGAACGGGACCAGCATCTCACCGGGTTCTTCATCACCCTGTTCGCGGTGGCGGTGGCGGCCCTGGTCTTCATGATGGTGGCCCGCGATCGGCGGCAAAGCTGGCTGCCCCTGGCCACCAGTCTGCTCGACGTGAGCCTGATCAGCTTTGCCCTGCTGATCTACGGGTTCAACGTGAGCCCGCTCCAGGCGGTCAACAGCCTCGTCACCTTCGACACCTACTTCCTCGCCATTGCCGCCACCTGCCTCCGCTACGATCGGCGGGTGGCGCTCGCGGCGGGGATTGCCGCCGTGGTGCAGTACTTCCTGATCGTGTCACTGATGGCGTTCCTGGCGCCCAAAGTGGTGACGGTGGAGGATCTCAACCGCTACGGACAGTTTCTCTGGTCGGATCAGGTGGCCCGGCTGGTCAACCTGTCGATCGCCACCGGCATCGCGGTCTACATCGTACGGGCCATGCAGCGCCAGCGGGAACTGTCCACCGCCGATCCGCTGACCGGGGTTTTCAACCGGCGGTTCTTCGACGACTACTTCGCGAGCGAGGTCCAGCGGGCCGACCGCTACCAGAGTCCGATCGCGGTCGCGATGATCGACGTCGACCACTTCAAGCGGTTCAACGACATCCACGGGCACGCCACCGGCGACCGGGCCCTCCGGAACGTGGCCCGGGCCCTTCAGAAGGCCATCCGCCGCAGCGACATGGTGGCGCGCTACGGCGGCGAGGAATTCGTGGTGATTTTCCGGGAAACCACGGCCGAGCAGGCGATGGAACGGGTCGAGCAGATTCGGCGGGCCATCGAGGCGGAGCCGTTGTTGACGGCCCGGACCACGGGACCCGCCCGGGTGACGGTCAGCGCCGGCGTCGCCAGCTGGCCGGCC
>JAEUJH010000216.1 GCA_016794825.1 Gemmatimonadota bacterium | reverse complement strand
CTCTTCCTGACCGGGCGCGAGGTCAAGCGCGACTCGGCTCGGGCTCCGGTGCTGTTCCGGCAGGCCTGCGATGGCGGTGCCATGGAGGGCTGCACCCAGCTCGGGCTCCTCCACCGAACGGGCGCGGGAGTGGCCAAGGACGCCGGGATCGCCGCGGGCCTCTTCCGCCAGGCGTGCGACGGCAACCATCTCCCCGGGTGCGCCCAACTTGGCGCGCTCAGCATGGCCGGTGAAGGGGTGCCCCAGGACTACGCGGCCGCCGCCCAGCTCTTCCGCCGCGCCTGCGACGCCAAGGAGTCGCTCGGCTGCGTCGGGCTCGGCCGCCTGCATGCCGCCGGGCAGGGCATCGAGAAGAACGACTCGCTCGCCGCGGCGCTGTTCAAGGGCGCGTGCGACGGCCGCGACCCCGCCGGCTGCTTCGAACTCGCGGTGCTCAACGAGGCCGGTCAGGGCACCCCGCAGAACTATCAGCGCGCCGCCCAGCTCTACGAGCGGGCGTGCGAGGCCCGCCACGCCGAGGCGTGCTACAACCTGGCTGGACTCTACCAGCGGGGAGCCGGCGTCTGGCGCCAGCCGGATCAGGCCATGCAGTTCACTCGCCGCGCGTGCGACCTGGGGCACGCCCCCGCCTGTCCCACGATCAAAGGAACCTGATGCCCGCCGGCCAGCCTCTCCTCACCGCCGAGCATCTCGGCAAGCGGTACGGCACCGTCGTCGCGCTCGACGACGTCTCGTTCACCATTTCCGACGGCATCACCGGAATCCTGGGCGAGAACGGCGCCGGGAAGAGCACCGCCATCAAGATCTTCATGGGACTCCTCAAGCCCACCGCGGGCAAGGCCACGGTCCTCGGTGAGGACGCCTCCGAGAGCCTCACGGTTCGCGGCCGGGTCGGCTACATGCCGGAGCACGACTGCCTGCCGAGCCAGGTCAGCGCGGCGGAGTTCCTGACCCACATGGCGGAGGTGAGCGGCCTGCCGCCGAAGAGCGCCCGGACCCGCGCGGCCGACACCCTGCGACACACCGGCCTGTTCGAGGAGCGGTACCGCGCGATCGGCGGCTACTCCACCGGCATGAAGCAGCGGGTCAAACTGGGCCAGGCGCTGGTCCACGACCCCGCCTTCGTCTTTCTCGACGAGCCCACCGCCGGTCTCGATCCGCTGGGCCGGGAGGAAATGCTCGACCTGGTCCGGAAGACCCATCGCGACTTCGGGATCAGCGTCCTCTTCTCGTCGCACCTGATGGCCGACGTCGAGCGGACCTGCGACCGGATCATCGTCCTCCAGGGCGGCCGGCTGGTCCACTCGGGCGAGGTGGAGCAGTTCACCAAGGAAACCGAGACCGTCTTCATCGAGGTCGACAGCAACCGGGAGGCGCTGGTCGCGGCCCTCGAGCGGCGCGGCGTGCGGGTGACCGTCGACGGCGCGGGCCTGACGCTCGAGGGCCCCGACGAATCGGTGTACGATCTGGTGCGCGACTCGCTGGTCGAAGCGGAGGCACCCCTCAGGCGCATGGGACCCCGGCGCCGGGCGTTGACCGAACTGTTCGAACGGGGGGCCGCATGAGCCAACAGGGCACCGTCTTCGACATCGGATATCAGGGATACTCCGGCACCCGCGAAGGCCGCGGCCGCGCCCGGCGGGCGGTCTTCAAGGACGGGCTTCGCACCGCGTTGGGATTCGGACGTGGAGGTCGGGCCAAGATCCTGCCCTGGTTCTTCATCGGGCTCCTGTCCGCCATCGGGAGCATCATGGCCCTGGTGGCGGGCGCCGCGGAACGGTTGGGCGGGCCCGGCACCGCCGCCAAGGCCAACCTGCCGTCGCACGTGGATTTCTACGGGGCCGCCTCGATCATCCTCTTCGTGTTCGCGGCGCTGGTGGCGCCTGAGCTCCTCTGCCGCGATCGGAAGGAAGGGACGATCCATCTCTATCTGGTCCGGCCGCTCACCGGCTCCGACTATCTGGCGGCGCGGTGGCTGGCGTTCCTGGTGGTGATGGTCGGGGCGGCCTGGCTGCCCCAGTGGATCCTGTTCCTCGGCCTCGCGGCCGGCGACCCGACTCCGCTCGTCTATCTCCAGAAGCACTGGCTCGACATCCCCCGATTCCTGCTGGCCGGTGTCGTGATGGCGGTGTACGCCACCACCCTGGCCCTCCTGACCGCCTCGTTCACGGTCCGGCGCGCCTACGCGGCCGTCTTCCTTGTGGGGTTGTTCACCATCACCGCGCCCTTCACGGCCGGCCTCGCCTCCGAGATGCAGTCCCAGGCCGGACAGTGGGTCTCGATGTTCAACCTGACCAACATCCCGGTCCACGTGAACGACGTCATCTTCGGCGAGTTCAGCATGGTCACCGCGGACGCGCCCGCCCGCCTCTTTCCCGCCTGGGGCCGGGTCGGCTGGTATCTCCTGTGGACCGTAGGGCCGGGGGCGCTGCTCTGGTCGCGCTATCGGAGGCTGTCGCCATGACCGACTCCCAGGCCGTCATCCGGGTGAACGGCGTTTCCCGCTGGTTTGGGAGCGTCGTCGCCGTGAGCGAGATGACCTTCGACGTTATGCCCGGAATCACCGGGCTCCTGGGCCCGAACGGCGCCGGGAAGACCACGCTGCTCCGGATGATGACCGGCCTCGCGGCGACGTCGACGGGCACGGTCACCGTCTTCGGCGAGCCGGTCCGTGACAACCCGCCGCTCTACCGGCGGATCGGGGTGATGTCGGAGCACGAGACGGTGTACGGGTTCATGAAGGGGCGGGAGTTCGTCACCATGATGGGCCAGCTCCGCGGGGTCGAGCGGCTGGAGGAAGCGGTCGACCGCGCCATCGAGCGGGTCGATCTGGCCGACGCGCAGCACCGGCCGATGGGGACCTACTCCCGGGGCATGCGCCAGCGGATGCGGCTCGCCGCGACCCTGGTGCACGAACCCGAGATCCTGATCCTGGACGAGCCCCTGAACGGGGCCGACCCCCGCCAACGGGTCCACTTCCAGCATCTCCTCCGCGAGCTCGCGGGCGAAGGCCGGACGATCGTGCTGTCGTCGCACATCCTCGAAGAGGTCGAGCAACTGGCCGAGACGGTGCTGCTGGTGGTGAACGGCAAACTCGCGGCCTCGGGCGGCTTCCGCGCCATCCGGGCCGCGCTCGACCAGCGTCCCTATCACGTCCGCGTCGTGTGCGACGCGCCCCGGCGGCTCGCGGCACTGGCCGTCGGGATCGGCTCGGTCGAGGCGGTCAATCTCGACCCCGACGGCGCGCTCATCATCCTGAGCCGGCGGGTGCTCGACCTCCAGCTCGAGCTGCCCCGGCTGGCCCAGTCGGCCGGGATCAGTCTTCGGCGAGTCGAGCCGCTGGACGATTCGCTCGAGAGCGTGTTCGGCTACCTGGTGGAGGGCTGACGATGGGCTCCGTATACCGACTCACGCTCCGGCAGCTCTCGGGCCGCTGGCGCCTGGTGATCATGACGCTGCTGGCCGCCCTCCCGGTGATCACGGCGACCCTGACCCTCCGCTCGACCACGGCCCCGACGGTCGCCGAGTTCGAGAACGCGGCGCTGAGCGCGCTCCTGGCCGGGTCGATCGTACCGCTCGTGGTCCTCGCGATCGCGGCGGCGGCGTTCTCGAACGAGGTCGAGGACCGGACTCTCGCGAACCTGACCCTGTCGCCCTTGCCCCGATGGCGGATCGCGGTGCCGAAGCTCCTCGGGGTGCTGACGATCGCGATGCCGTTCGCGGCGGTGAGCGCGTTCGGGACCGCGTACGTGGCGTTTCTTGCTGATCTCAGGGCCGCGATCGCGGTCACCGTGGCGGCCGTCGCGGCGGTGGCGCTCTACGGATCCGCCTTTACGTGGCTCGGGCTGGTGACGACCCAGGCGATCGGGGTCGGGCTCCTCTACGTGGTGCTGTGGGAGGGCTTCTTTTCTGGCCTCGTGGCGGGCGTGCGACTGCTCAGCATTCGACACTATGCCATCGCGCTGATGCATGGAGTGGACCCGCGCCGGTTCGCCGCCGGCGATCATTTGAGCCTCCCGGCGGCGCTGGTCGTCTCCGCGGTGGTGTTCGCCGGATTCCTCTGGCTTTCCATTCGGCGGCTCCGGCGAATGGACGTTCCCTAGTTTCGTCGCGACGACGGGACGAGCGTTCGTCGGGGCCGCAAGCCTCGCGCCCCTCTGGACTCCAAGACGTGCCCGGACCATTTGCCCGCCCACCCGCCGGGAAGTAGGTTCTAAAACGGTACGAACCTTACCCGGAAAGCCGCCAACCCATGCCCGACCAACTGTCGCGCACGGTGCCCGCCGACACCGGCCCGGCGCCGATCGCCGGCGAATGCGACCCGCGCTTTACCCCCGTACTGGACACCTTCCTCGAGAATTTCGCCACCCGGCGAGAACTCGGTGCCGGCATCACGGTCTACTGGCAGGGGCGGAAGGTCGTTGACCTCTGGGGCGGTCACGCGGATACCGAGCGATCCCGCCCGTTCGAGCGGGACACCCTGGTCTCCACCGCCTCGGTGGTGAAGGGCATGATGGCCATGGCGCTCCACATGCTCGCCGACCAGGGCCGGATCGACTACGACGCCCCGGTCGCCCGGTACTGGCCCGCGTTCGCCGCCAACGGCAAGGAGCGGATCACGGTCCGGCAGCTCATCAGCCATCATGCCGCGCTCCACTTTGCCGACGCGTCGCGGCCGGGCGATCTCTTCCGCTGGGAGCCGCTGGTCGAGGCCATCGCGGCCCAGAAACCCGAGTGGGAGCCCGGGACCCGCGGGGTCTACCATACCATCACCATCATCCCGATCCTGGGCCACCTGATCACGCTGGCCTCGGGACGCGACTTCCTCGAGTACTTTCGGACCGAGGTCACCGAGGGACTGGGCGTGGATTACCGGCTCGGACTCGGTCCGGCGGACTTCGGGCGGTTCTCGATGGACACGGACACCAACTACTTCATCGAGGGCGCCAAGCTCGCGCCCGAACTCATGGCGCGGTTCTTCAAGCCGTCGGGCAACCCGGCCACCGACCTCACCCCTGAAGAGCAGGCCAACATCCGGTTCCCGGGCGCGGGCGGCACGGCCCGTGGCGTCGCGCGGATGTTCGCCTTCGCGGCGGAGAATGGCGAGCTCGAGGGGAAGCGGATCTTCTCGCCTCGCACGATCGACCGGATGACCGAGCAACAGTGGTACGAGCCGTGCGCCGTGTGGGGTACCCCGATGCGGACGGCCCTCGGGCTCCTGCTCAACGATCCCGACTTCTTCTACGTCGGGCCCAACAGGAACGCGTTCGGCACCGCGGGCGCCGGCGGGAGCTTCGGCATGGCGGATCGGGAGAATCGCCTGGCCGTCGGCTACGCCCTCAACCGCTGGTGGCCCGCGCTTTCCCTTGGCGACCGGGCGCGGGCGC
>JAEUJH010000210.1 GCA_016794825.1 Gemmatimonadota bacterium | reverse complement strand
ACCGGCTTCTCGCGCAGCATCCGCATCGCCTCCTCGACCGCTCGCTCCAGCTGCGGATCCCGCCCCGCGGCAACGTCCTTCGGCGTCATCTCGACCACGATGTCCGGCGCCACGCCCTCGTTCTCGACCGCCCACTTGCCGTCGAGATCGAAGAACCCGCCCCGCGGCGCCAACATCGCCCCGCCGTCGATGAGGGGCGGGGTGTCCCAGATGCCCACCAGACCGCCCCACGTCTTGGTGCCGATCAACGGCCCGATCTTCATCTGGCGGAACATGAACGGCAGCATGTCGCCGCCAGAACCGGCGCTCTCGTTGATCAACATCACCTTGGGACCCCAGATGCCGGCCGCGGGCGTGGTGAACGGTTGCCGATTGCCGACCGGGTTGTTGAAGTAGCCCTGCAACGGCCGATTCAGCAGTTCGACGATGTAGTCCGCCGCCGACCCGCCGCCGTTGTACCGCTCGTCGATGACGACCCCCTGCCGATCCTGCTGGGCAAAGAAGTAGCGGTTGAAGAACGTGTACCCGCCCTCGCCGGTGTTCGGCAGATAGACGTACCCGAGCTTCCCGCCGGACAACTGGTCGACCCGGCGACGGTTGGACTCGACCCAGTCGAAGGTCCGGAGGCCGGCCTCGTTGCGGACCGGGACCACCGTCACCCGCCGGGCGCCCTCGAGCGTCGGCCGGGCGTTGACCGAAATCGTGATCTGGCGATCCGCGGTGCCTTCGAGGAGCCGGTCGATGTTGTCGCGCGCGGTGAGTTCGGTTCCGTTGATCGCGACGATGTAGTCGCCCACGTTGACGCCAAGGCCCGGCGCCGCCAACGGGCCGACGATGGTCGGATTCCAGTTCTCGCCGGTGTAGATCTTGGCGATCCGATACCGGTTGTCGGCGATGTCGTAGTCGGCGCCGAGCAGGCCGGAACCGGCGTTCGGCACCTCGGGCAGGTCACCAGCGAACACGAAGGAATGGCCGACGGCCACCTCGCCGCCGAGTACGTCCTGGAGATAGACCAGGTCGGACCGATGGCGAACATGTTCGATGAAGGGGGCGTAGAGCGCCTTCGTCTTGACGTAGTCCGCCCCATGCATGTTCGGCACGTAGAGGAAGTCCCGCTGGAACCGCCACCCCTCGTCGAACATCTGCTTGAACTCGGCCCTCGGGTCGACCAGGGTCCGCACGGCGGCGACGTTGACGGCGCCGGTGCCCGCCGCGGGGGGCGGACCCTCGCCGTCCACGATGTGCCAGCTGCCCGCGCGCCCCTGGTAGAGGACCTTCTTGCCGTTGGCCGAAACCCGGAAGCCCCGCACGCCGGTGGCAAACGGCGCCACCTTGCGATCCTTGAGCTGCCAGCGATGGAGGGTATTGCCCGGCGCCGGACCCCGAGCCGCTCCCGTCGCGGGGATGGCCTCGAGGAAGAAGAACGTCCCGGCCGATCCCGCCCGCAGCATCGCATAGTCACGCGCCACCACGTCGGTGGGCACGATCCGGGTCTGAATGCCCTCGAAATCGATCGTCACCGTCGGACCCTTCGCCGCCGCCGAGTCCTTCTTCTCGGCCTTGGCGGAGTCCACCACCGGCTCTTCGTCACTCTGGGGCAGCAGCGGCGACGGCTCGCCCTTGGCCAGGATGGTGAGGTAGAGCGCCCGGGTCACCGGCCGCTCGTATGACTGCATCTCGAGCCAACCGGTGTTGAGCCCGAAGTCGGTCGACGCCAGAAACGCGAGGTACTTGCCCGAGGCATCCCAGGCCGGCCACACCGCGTCGGCCAGGCCATCGGTGGCCTGGTGAACCCGGCCCGCCGCGACGTCGTACACGAAGATCGCGTGGAGCTGGGTCGGCAGCCGCTTGGCGTAGGCGATCCAACGGGAATCCGGACTCCAGACCGGATTGATCGAACGTTCGGGAACCATCCACTGATCGGTGTCGGCCTTGGTGGCCTTGCCGGTGGCCACGTCGACCACCCACAACCCGAGGTGGGTGTCGGTAAAGAGCAACTTCTTCGAATCGGGTGACCACGACGGGGTGAAGTAGAACGTCGGCGACGGCAGTTCGATCTCCCGCGGCGCCGTGGCGCCATCCGCCGAGGCCAGGACCAGTCGATACTCGCCGCTCCGGTCGCTGAAGTACGAAACCCACTTCCCGTCGGGCGACCACGCCGGTTCCCGCTCGGCCACGCCCGGGGTGTTGGTCAGGTTCCGCCAATCGCCCTTTTCCGCCGGCACGGAGAAGATCTCACCCCGAGCCTCGAACAGCGCCCGCTTCCCGGTGGGCGACAGGGCGGCGTTGAACACCAGCCGATCGACCGGCTTCCACTGGGGAACCAGCCACGGGAAGTCGCCTCGGACGGTAATGTTGACCGCCTCGGCCCGACCGTTCCTCGGATCGAGCAGGTGGATCCGACCGCCCTTCTCGAAGACCAGCACCCCGCCGCCCGCCGACAGCGACTTGATGTCGTAGTCGGTGAACCGGGTGACCTGGGTCGTCTGGCGGGTCCGGGTGTCGTACGCCCAGATGTTCATCAGGTAGTCGCGATCGGAGAGGAAGTAGACCGTCTCTCCGATCCAGGCCGGACTGACGTCGCGGCTGTCGGTCCACGCCGGACTTTCGATCTCGAGGTTGTCGAGCCGGGCAATCCACAGCGCCCGGGCCTGTCCGCCCCGGTAGTTGCGCCACTCCGGATCCCAGATGTTCGGCATGACATAGGCAAACCGGCGGCCATCGGGGCTGTGCGCCCCGTCGGAGCCCCGCGGAATCGCCATCACGGTTTCGGCGCCGCCGTCGACCGACACGGTCCAGAACTGGGTGATGCCGGCGCTCGGCGCCTTGGTGGCCCGGGCCGAGGTGAAGACCACCCGCCGGCTGTCGGGCGTCCACCCCGTCACCGCGCTGCCGCCCGGATGCCAGGTCAGTCGCCGAGCCTCGCCCCCCTCCACCGGCACGACGTAGACCGATCCGGTCCCGCCGTACTGACCGGTAAAGGCAATCCACTTCCCGTCGGGCGAGAGCTTCGGGTCGGCCGTCTCGCCGTGATAGCTGGTGACCCGGCGGGCCTCGCCGCCCGACCGGTCGGCGACCCAGATGTTGTTGGCGTAGGCAAAGGCGATGTGGCGGTCGCTGACCGACGGCTGCCGGAGCAGCAGGGTCTGGCTGGCTGCCGAGCCCGCGGTCAGTGCCGTCGCGAGGACCAACGTTCCAACGCTGAAACGAGCGCGCATGCGATCCCAACCCCTGAAATGGCGAAGTGGCGGTGTTCCGACGAACATCGGAAGCTACCGGTGACCGGGAGAGCCGGCGAGGGGTTGGCGACCCGGCCTCCCCCTCCGTAGTTTCGGGACGTGACCGACCCACAACCGACCGAGACCTCGCCCGCTGCCTGGAAGCCGCGCGATCAGGACCTGGATTTCTTCGGTCTGACGCACGTCGGCCTGGTCCGGAAGGAGAACCAGGACCACTTCCTGTTCTCGACGCTGCACAAGACCATGCGGGTCGGCGGGACCAGCCTTCCCAACCCGGAACTGCTGGAGCTGCCGAGTCAGCGGCTCGCCTCGTTCGCGATGGTAGCCGACGGAGTCGGCGGCCACGCCGGCGGCGAGGTGGCCAGCCGGGCGGCGGTCGAGACGATCACCCGATACGCTACCGACACGATGCGGTGCGTCCTCAACGCCGACACCGCCGACGAGGCCGCGTTCTTTGCCGCCCTCGAGGACGGCGCCGCCACGACCCACCAGGCGGTCGTCACCCGTTCGCTCGAAACCGGGGGCGACGGCGGCAGCGCCACCACGCTCACCGCCGTGATGACGGTCTGGCCCAACTGCTACCTGCTCCACGTCGGCGACAGCCGCTGCTACCGCCTCCGCGAAGGCCGGCTCGAGCAGCTGACCCGCGATCAGACCATGGCTCAGGAACTGGTCGATTCCGGCGTCATCCCCGCCGAAAAGGCGCCCCACACCAGGTTTGCCCACGTGCTCTCGAGCACGATGGGCGGCCGTCACAGCCGGCCGGTGGTCACCAAGCACCGGGTGCAGCCGGGCGACGTGACTCTCCTCTGTTCGGACGGACTCACCAAGCACGTCTCCGACGAGCGGATCGCCGAACGGCTCCGCGCCCTCACGTCCTCGGAGCAGGCCTGCCAGGCCCTCGTCGCCGACGCGCTGGCGGGTGGCGGCAGCGACAACGTCACCGTCGTCGTCCTCCGCGCCATTCGCCCCGAAGGCATACCGCCGATTCTCTGATCGAAACGGATCCCTCGTGAAAGCCTGGGTGTGCGCCGACCCTGTCGGGGTCGAGCAACTCGAGTGGAAGGATTGGTCGCTCCCCGAACCCGGACCGGGTCAAGCCCTGGTCGCCATCGGGGCCGCGAGTCTCAACTTCCCCGATCTGCTCATCGTGCAGGGCAAATACCAGTTCAAGCCGCC
>JAEUJH010000202.1 GCA_016794825.1 Gemmatimonadota bacterium | reverse complement strand
CATCGTGCTTGCCGCCTGCGGCGGGTCGACCCCGCCTGAACCGCCCCCGCCGCCGGCCCCGCCCCCGCCGACCCCCTCCGTGGTCGAGGTCAGCGCCGGGGACGGTCAACAGGCCGCCCCAGGCACCGCCGTGGCGACCCCACCCGCCGTCACGGTCCGAAGCAGCAACGGAACGCCCGTCCCGAACGTGACGGTCACGTTCGCCATCGATTCCGGTGGAGGAACGGTCGGGAGCCCCACGGCAACCACCAATGCCTCGGGGGTTGCGTCGCCGGGCTCGTGGACGGTCGGGGCGGTCGAAGGTCCCCAGGTTCTGGTGGCGACCGTCGCCGGCGTCGCCCCAGCCAGGATTCGAGCGCTTTCGAGGATTCCAACCACCCAGATCGGCACGGGTACCGTGGCGGTCGGCGGCGGCGTCCTGAGCGTGAACCAGCCGGGTTCCCCGCTCCATGGCCTGACGATCTCCTTCCCTGACGGGGCCGTTACCACGCCGGCACCGATCACCATGGCCATGGCGTCGACCGCCGGGATATCGCTCCCGGCCGGGGTCACCGCCGCCACCCCGGCGCTGGTCCTCACCACCTCGGTCCGGTCCCTGGCGAGGTCGGCCACGATCCGGTTCCCCGCCCCGGCGCCGATCGCCGGCCAGACGCTGATGGTGGGGGCATTCAACCCGGCCACCGGGGGCTTCACCGTCCTCCCGTCGCTGGGGGTCCGCGCCGGATCGGTCCTCGCCGCCCTCCCCACACTCGCCGCCGCCGCGGCGCCCGTTCGACCCGGCACCTCCCCGGCCGGATTCGCAGCCGCGTCGCTCAGCGCCGATGAGGACCCATTGCATCTCCTCCTGGTGGGGGTGCCCAACGAGGTCTTCGACAAGCCCTTCGACTCGAAGTTCCGGGTCCGTCAGGACAATTGGGATTTCGACAACCGTCCGGTGGCGGCGCTGCCATTCCTGGCCGGCCCTGGTGCCCAACCCGACGAGGCGTTCTATCCGACGGATGGCATGGTCGCCACATCCCTTTGGTATTTCGAGCATCGCAAGGCGGACGGACCGCTGTACGGCCGGTTCCGGCTCCAGGCCGACCAGGCCGCGAGCAACCGGGTGGGGATCCGGTGGGCGGCGCTCGCGTCGATCGACATCCTCACGGGTCCCGCCCAAGCGATCGCCGAGGCGGAGGACCTGATCACGGACGACCCCGCGACCTACGCGGAGACCCTCTTCAAGGCCATCAGGGCGCTGTTCTACACCACGTATGATCGTCCGGTGCCGGTAGCCCTCTACGACGTCGACCTGGGCGGAACAGAGGACGTGACGCCGGTCGGTCTCGGGATCGCCACACGGGTCAGCGGGAACGAGGTCGAGATCGTCGTGCCCGACGACCCGGAGGTCGCCTACACCGCCACGTTCACGCCGGGCGTGGGTTTGAATCCGTTCACCGTGTCCATTCGGCGCGGCGGCAGCTTCGAGGTCCGGGCCCTCTGGCCGCTCCTCCATCGGCCCCTGATCGACGGCCCCGCCGTCGCGGATCAATTTCCCAAGGTCCTCGCCGAAACCGTCGGCGACGCGGAAGGCTGGCCGACGCCCAGCCTTCATTGGGACCAGGGCGAACTCGATCCCAAGGGCATCTTTCTCGACGACCGGCTGATCCACTGGTGGGAGTGCGGCGCGTGCCCCGACTTCGGCTATCGGCCGCCCGGCATTCCGGCAACGGCGCCCCATCCGCAGGTCTTCCAGATGGCTCGCATCGTGGCCGGCACCTCGGCCCCCTTCACCGCGGGGGCCCTCGCCACGGTTCGTTGGTCGAGGGATTCGGTAGGATCCGACGCGGCGCCCACTCGCACCGGCCACGCGGTCTACCTCCCCCAGACCGCGTCGGGCACCTTCTTTGCCGGTTGGCTCGATTGGCAGACCGTCGACTACCGACGAGCGACCCTCCGCCAGACGCCCGGCAGCGTGGCCTTCTCGAAGGACACCACGATCAACGTCACGTTGAACCCCTCGCAACCGTTGCCGTCCGGCACGACCTACAGCTGGGTCCTCCGGACCGACGCCGGGCGGGATAGCGTGGCCACGACGACGGCCGCGCATACCCGGAATCTGAAGGCGGGGACAAAGGGCAAGCTCCTCATCATCGCCCACGAGAAGGGCAGCAAACGCCCGATTGCCCGCGACTCCATCCCGATCGAGAGCAGCGCGCTACCGTTCTGGCAGATCACCTCGATCTCGGATCCCGACGACGTCCTTGACACGGATACCGGTGACGGTGACCCGTTCTATCCCATGATGGCGCGGCTCCTGGCCGCGCCGGGCTCCGGACTGATCGCCATCGAGTCGGAGGCGAGCGGAGGGACCGTCCTCCGCCTGCGGGTGCTTCCGAACGCCCTCTGGAGTCCCGGCAATTGCTGCCCCCCGTCGAGCGCCAGCTTTCCCGGCGAGTTTCAGTTTTCGCTCGGCGTGCAGCCCACCGTGACGTACCCGGTCGGGCCCTACTTCGCGGGGTTCGGGGAATCGCGGTGGACCCAGTCGACGGACGACCTGAGTTCGGGAACGATGACCGCGCAGTTCGTGCACGGCGGGCTCATTCCGCGGGCGATCGAGAACGCTGGCACCCAGAACGGGCCGCGGGACCTGGTTCGGTTCTCCGCGACCCGCTCGGGGGCCAGCATGACGGGCACGATCGAGGTGTACGGGTGGAGCGTCGACGAGAAGACCGGCGAGGTAACGATCGACGGCAATCCCGGGATGCTCCGACTCCCGTTTACCGCGGTGCGGCTCCGGTAGCGCGTCCGGCGGCGGGGACGACCGAGAGCACCACCGCCGACGGGTGGGCG
>JAEUJH010000181.1 GCA_016794825.1 Gemmatimonadota bacterium | reverse complement strand
AGGCGCTGAGGCCGGGGCATGCCGGAGTCCGCGAATGGGGAGTGACCCAAGGTACCGGATGCGGCGCCGGTTGTCAGCGGTTGCTCGGCCCGCTACCATCGCTTCGAACGACGGGGGCCCGACGGGTATCAGAGCAGGACCGTCGCTACCGCCGTCCACCGTTCTGGGAGTCTCCCGATGCCGTTCTGGTCGTTGCCGATGATGCTTCAGGCGGTTGCGGCGCCTCCCGGTGACTTTCAGGCGGTGGTGGCCCCTCCCCGCGACCTGGCGCCCCTCCTGCGGCCGATTGCCGCGGAGGGTGGTTTGCCGGCCCTGGGAGCCGTGATCGTGACCGCGGCGGGGATCGAGGCGATCGGGGCAACGGGTGTGCGTTCGTGGGGTTCCCGGAGCCGGGTCACCGTAGCGGATCGCTGGCACCTGGGTTCCTGCACCAAGGCCGTCACGTCCCTGGTGGCCGCGCGACTGATCGACCGCGGGGTCCTGACCTGGGAAACGACCCTGGGCGACGTCTTCGGCCGGACGACGCCCGGCATGGACTCCGCCTGGCGCTCGGTCTCCCTTCTCCTGCTGCTCAGCCATCGATCCGGCGCGGCGCTGAACTTCGACGACGCGCTCTGGGAAGGAACCGTCCGCGCTGGTGGGACGCCGGTGCGGCAACGTCAGGCGCTCATGGCTCAGGCCCTCCGGTCGGCGCCGCCGAGTCTGCCGAACACGGTGACGCGGTACTCCAACGCCGGTGTCATCATGGCCGGCGCCATGCTGGAGGCCCTCACCGGCCTGGCGTGGGAGGATCTGGTGCGGCGGGAGGTCTTTCAGCCCCTCGGCATGACCCACTCGGGATTTGGCGCGCCCGGTCGGCGCGGCGCGGTCGAGCAGCCGTTAGGGCACACCAGGAAGGGCAGCGGGTGGGCCCCGGTGCCGGTGGGTCCTGGCGCCGACAACCCGCCAGTAGCCGGGCCGACGGGAACGGTCCACACCACATTGGCGGACTGGGCCCGCTTTGCCGCGGCGCACCTTCGGGGCCGTCGGGGCGACGGGTCGTACCTGTCGGCCCAAGGGTGGCGTCGGCTTCAGGAGGCGGGGGGGGTGGACTGGGAGTACGCGCCGGGATGGGTCGTTGGCCGGGCGCCGTGGGCCACGGGACCGGTGCTCCGGCACCTCGGCAGCAATCAGTTCTGGGTGGCCGAAGCGACGATTGCCCTGGACGACGACGTCGCGATGTTGATCGTCACCAACGCGGCTGACGACTCAGTCGAGGCTCCGTTCAAGGCGGCGTTGGCCGCCCTAGTCGCCAACCGGGCCGAGCACGGCGGCGGCGAACGGCCGGCGAGGTCCATCCCCCGCCGGCCGAGTCAGGCGCCGCGACGGGTCAGGCAACCCTGACCCAAACCAGCTTGGCCGAGATCCGCCAGGTCCCGTCAAGCGCCTGGGTCTCCCAGACCTGGGTCGCGCGGTCCGCGCTGTCGAGGTTCCAGGTCAACCGGGTCGGGCGCCCGTCGTTGCCGTCGTCGGCGGTCAGGACGAACGTCGACCCGGAGACCGTTCCGCTCAGGCGGTATCCGCCACCCCGATTGTCGGCATGCATTCGGAACCACTGGCCGACGAATCGGTCGAAGTAGAGGAACGCCCGGTGCTCGAACTGGCCCGGGCCCGCAAAGCGCTCGACAATGAGGCACGACGCCGCCTCGAGCGTCAGCTCCGCCATGCCGACCTTGCGACCGCGGTCGGTCCGGACTTCCCACGTGCCCACGAACCCGTCCGCGGCCCGCTGGGCGGGGCGATTCAGGCAGGCGCCCGGCGCGGGCGGAGGCGGATCGACGTACGCCGGGTTGGCCGCGTACAGTCCGTTGAAATTGACGAGGAACGACGCACCGCCGTCGCGGCTGAAGTTCCAGACCTGACGGACGGTCCCATCCTGGTTGGGGGTCCACACGAAGCGGCTCTTCAGGGCTGGGCCGTTCGGGATGGCACGGACTTCGTCCTCCATCCGCATGGCACCGGCCGCGTCGAGGCCGCCGGCCAACCGGAGCGTGAAACCCGTATTGTCGACGTAGTCCTGGGTCCAGCGGTCGGCGCGTCCGTCGTACCGGTTCAAGCTCAGGCCGAATCCTCCGCCGAAGAACTCGAATACGGCGCATCCGTTGAGTTCACTGGTGATTCGACTGGCCCCAGCGGGGTTGCCGGCGGCGTTGGTAATGGCCCACTGACCGACCCAGAAGTCGAACTGCCGAGCCCCGGCGAGTTGATCGCATCCGCGTCGAGGGCCGGGGGACGAAAGACCGTAAATGCCCGCGCCACCGGCCGGGGGCCGGTCTCGGTTGGTCGAGGGGGCGAGCACGTCGCCCGGGGTGCCGGTCTCGGTGGGGGGCGAGCCGCAGGCCGCCGCGGTCAGGCACAGGGTCAGGAACAGGGACGGGGGGTGACGCATCGGTATCCTCCGGAAGGGGTCGTCCGCCGCGCCGGCATTCGCCTTGGTCGAAAGGCGGGGCGGTCCGACAAGCTGGAAGCGACAGTCGCGGTCGGCCCGCTGCTTGGGGCCGAACGCGCTCGGTCGGGATGAGTCGTGCCGAAGGGCCATCAGCCGCGCGGTGCGAGGGGCGTCGGCAGCGACGGGTCGCCCCGGCCGGTTACGCCTCGTCCCCCGTGACGCGGGCGCGGGCCGGTCGGTCGCTATGCTGCGACCATGCGAGAATCGGTTGTGTTCTCCACGTGGCTCGTCGCGGCCGCCGCCAGCGGGTGCGATCCGGCGGCCGGCACCGGCGGCTCTGGTCACGAGGGGCGCCCCGTCGCAGCTTTGGCGGTTTCCAACGTCACCATTCTCGACCTGCGGGCCAACGCGCTTCGGGTTGGGCACACCGTGGTCGTCGAGGCTGGGCGGATCACCGCCGTCGGGAATCCGGCCGCCGTGGTCATTCCCGCCGGGGCTGAGCGGGTCGATGGCGACGGCGCGATCCTGATGCCTGCCTTGGTCGACCTTCACGCCCATGATGTGGTCGGTGGCCGGCATGTCTATCTCGGCCACGGGATCGGGCTGGTGCGGGTCATGTGGGGCACGCCGGATCAGCAGCGCCTGGCCGAGGGAGTCGAACGCGGCGCCGACGTCGGGCCAAGGATGGTATTGGCCAGCCCGGGCCACGACGGCTCGCCGGCCAGTTGGCCGCGGACTCGGATGGTACTCGACCCCGCCGACGCGGCGGCGGCCGTGGCGCGGGCCGTCGACGAAGGATGGTCGTATCTCAAGGTCTACGATCGACTGTCGCTCGCCAGCTATCGTGCCCTGGTCACGGAAGCGGCCCGCCGGGGCATCCCGGTGGTAGGGCATGTGCCGTTCGCGGTTGACCTGGAGGAGGCCCTTCGATTCGGCCAGCGCTCGATCGAACATCTGAGCGGATACGAAGCGGCCCTGGCCGGTCGCCCAGGCCCCAACCCGGCCGGCTGGGCCGCGGTCGATCGGGCCCGGATGCCGGCGCTTGCCGCGGCCACCGCGGCGGCGGGGGTGGGGAACACGCCGACCCTCGCCATCACCGGCGCCCTGGCGCGACGGAACTGGCCCACCGAGGCGGGCGCCATCGTCGCGAACCGGCGCGCCATGGTGGCGGCGCTCCATGCCGCGGGGGCGCGGCTGCTCGTGGGCAGTGATGCCGGGATCGGCGTGGTCGCGCCGGGCGCTTCGTTGATCGAGGAAATCCGGGAGTTCGTGGCCGCAGGGATTCCGGTGACCGAGACGCTCCGGATGGCCACCGAGGGCGGGGCGGAATTCCTGGGCCGCGATGCCGGTGTCGTGGCTGTCGGCCGAGAGGCGTCGTTCGTGCTACTGGCCGCCGATCCCCGCATCGATCTGAGCGTGCTCAGCCGCCCCCTGGGGATGCTCACTGGCGGCCGGTGGTACAGCGGCGCCGAACTGGCGGGCTTTCGGACCCAGTGATCGCCGTCGGGCCCGCGGCAGCGAGACAGGCCGCGGCACTCGTCAGGCCAGGGGTTGGATCAACTGCTGTCGGTAGGTCCGGCTCATCTTGAGCTGATGTCCGTTGCGAAGCACGACCAGGCAGTCACCGGCGAACCAGGGCTGGATCTCCCGAATGGCGTTGAGGTTCACGACGGTGGATCGGTGGATCCGACGGAAGACGGCCGGATCGAGCTGCGGTACCAGGTCGCGCAAGGTCATCCGGACCTCGTGGGTCTCCTTCTCGGTGTGGAACCGAACGTTGTTGCCGGCGGCGCCAATCCAGAACACCTCGTCGAGCCGCTGAAAGCGATAGACGTCGTGCGGGTCCCGGACCAGCACCCGGCGAGCCGGTCGCGTCGTCGGGCGCGCCCCGGCCGAGGCCGCCGGGTCGAGTTCCTCGAGCAAGGCCGCGAGCCGCGATCGAGCATCGCCAAGACGCTCGGCATCGGCTCGGGCCCGGACCTGGTCCACGGCTTCATGGAGGCGCTGGTCGTCGATCGGCTTGAGCAGATAATCGACGGCGTGAACGCCGAACGCCTTGAGCGCGAATTGATCGTACGCCGTGACGAAGATGACGGCTGGAAGGTCGTCGGCCGGGATCTGGCTCAGGACGCCGAATCCGTCGAGACCGGGCATCTGGACGTCGAGAAGGACCAGGTCGGGGCGGTGGCGACGGATGTCGACCACCGCCTGCGGACCGTCGCCGCTTTCGGCGACGATCTCGACGCCGCTCTCCGCACCGAGGGCACTCCGAAGGGCCGCTCGGGCAAGCGGCTCGTCGTCGACGATGACGGCACGGAGCGTCATGGCGTCACGCCGCCCCGACGGCTGGAGGCACTGGGGCGAGCGCTCGATCGATCGGGATCCGGAGCGAAACCGCGGCGCCGCGCGCCCCGCCTGGACCGAGCGTGAGGCTCCCCTCATCGCCGTACAGCTGCGCCAAACGGGCCCGCGTGTTTGCCAACCCGATGCCGGCCGGTCGGGATGGCCCCGCGGGGAACCCCGGGCCATCGTCGCTGACCGTAATGACCAGGAACCCGTCGGCGACCACCGCCGCGATCCGAATCGACGCCGGCCCGGGGACCGCCGACACCCCATGGCGAATCGCGTTCTCGACCAGGGGCTGGAGGCAGAGCACCGGTACCAGCAGGGGTTGGGTCTCGGCGGCAATCGAGTAGCTGACCGTCAGTCGATCCCGGAACCGCTGGCGCTCGATGTCGAGATACAGTTCCAAGTTGGCGAGTTCGCGTTCGAGCGGGATCAGCGGCGATCGATCGAGGCTCAGCGATACTCTCAGGAGATCGCCGAGTCGGGAGAGCATCCGCGAGGCCGCGGTCAGTTCCCGCAAGCGGATCAGGCCCCCGACGCCGTTCAAGGCGTTGAACAGGAAGTGTGGGTTGAGCTCCATCCGGAGGGCCTCGAGCCTGGCCTCGCTGGCCGCGGTCTCGAGTTCGGCCGCGCGGGCCGCGAACCGGGCCGTCTGGATCTCGCGGAACGTGAGCCTGCGGTGATTCTCGATGGCGTGGAACAGTCCCACGGCGGCGGCGTACGCCAGTAGTTCCATCAGGAGGTATCCCCCCGCCGCGTTGGCGATCGCCGGGCCGAATCCCTGGAGCCGAACCTGTGGCAGGGGGTTCGTGAAGAACCAGAAGAACAGGGCCATCGGCAGATGGAGGGCAATGATAGCCCCCGCCGCCGGCAGGTGGAGCAACAGGCGCCACCGCCCCTGGTCCGGGTTGGGCCGGAGCCAGTCGGCCGTCCGGAAGACCAGCGGGGTCAGGATGGCCCAGGCAAACCACCACGGGAAGTTGCCGACCACCGCATAGTCCCACGGGATGCTCGGGACCTGGAGTGCCGCCGGGTTTCCAATGACCCGGATCGTTTCGACCAGTCCAAGGACTGACCACCCGATCAGGATCCCCGCACGTTGACCGGGCGGAAGCGCCGACCACCGGTACGCCGGCAGGGTTGGGCTCGCCCGGTCCGCGCGCGGGGGAAGAAGGGCTGACTCGAACCCGTCGGTCATCGGTCTCCGCTGAGGTAGTGGCCGGGGCCGTTCGCCATGACGTTCACCCGCCGCGCTTGGTCGGCCACGGACGCCCGGCGGGAATCCTGACCCCCGTGCCGCACAAAGTCGTCGCCTTCAGGGGGAGGCCGCCCGCGGGTCGGGACCGGCCGACCCCCATGGGGGCGAACCGTTCGTGGGCGGGATGGCCCGTCTACGGCACCAGCCGCTTCGGCGTGAGCCGCCCGACCCAGACGCCGCTGTTGATGTCGGTGGCGTAGACGTGACCCTTGTGCGGCTGGGCCCCCCAGGCCATCGGGAGGTTGGCGCGGTAGCCGCCGGACGCGCCGGTCCAGATCGAGCCGATCTCGCGGCCCTGGGCATAGAGGTCGCCCCGCAGCTCGCCGCTCAGGTCGACGGCCCGGACACCCGCCTCGAAGTTGCCGACGTACATCACGTCGTCCTCGACCCACATGTTGTGCGACCCCGCGTTGGGGACCGAGTACTCCGCCACCTTGACCGGGCGCTCGACGTTGGTGACGTCGAGAATGTGGAGCCGGCCCAGGGTCTTGATCCGCTCCCGCGAATTGAGGTCGAAGAAGCCGGGGAACACTTCGTCGCCCACGACGAGGTACTTGCCGTAGCGGAACACCGAGTGGGTGCCGGCGATCATCCCGGGCGGATAGAAATCGGCGTGGTTGTAGGTGTACTGACTCACGAACTTGGGGTTCTCAGGGCTGCCGCCCTTGATGCCGTTGCCGACGTCGAGGATGACCAGACCGTCCTTCCAGTACGCCAGGTACGCCAACCCGTCCTTGACCTGGAGGTCGTGCAGCGACCGGCCCTCGACCTGGCCCGAAGCCGTGGTCCGCATCACGCTGGTCTCCACCTGCCAGCGCCCGACCTCGCGCGGATTGCGGGGGTCGGCAAAGCTGATCACCCGCATCGACTGGGTGTCGGCGTCGTTGAGGTAGACGTAGTGGTTGTCGATGTAGGCGCTGTGGACGCCGCCGGAGACGGTGGCGGTGTACTCCGAGAGCACCTTGGGGTGAAGCGGATCGGCCAGGTCGAGGAAGACGATGCCGTTCTTGCGGGACGACGCCTGCTGCCGGGTAATGAGACCGATCCGCCCGTCGGGCGTGGTCGACACGTCGTTGATGAGCCGGGCGTCGACCATCAGCGAATCGGTGAGCCGCGGGTTGGCCGGATTCGAGATGTCGTAGGTATAGAGCCGGTCGGCGATGGTCGTCACGTAGAGCACGTCGTTGACGGCCCAGTGCTCGGCGGCCTGGAGGTGGCCATAGGTAGCCGAGCCGGCGATCTCGAAGGTCCGGTCGTGGGTCCGCTGCGCCACCGTGATCGGCGCCGAGGCCGCGACCGTGCCGACGACGCCCGTCACCACGTACGTGCCCGGCCGTTCGGCCACGAAGCCGCCGTCCGGATAGACCGTGGCGCCGTCGCGATCGATGCTCCAGCGCACCGGGGCGCGTTCGACCGCCCGGCCACCCGCGTCCGCCGGCCGGGCCGTGAACCGGACCACGTCGCCGGTCCGAGCCGACCCTGGACCGGTCACCTCGAGTCGAGCCACCCGGTTAGGCACCACCCGGATCGTCACTTCGCCCCGGGCACCACCCGCTTCGGCCACGATCGTGGTCTGCCCGGCGACCCGGCCGACCACGACGCCGGCGGCGTCGACGGTGGCGATCCGCGGGGCCGTCGAGCGGAACGTCACGGCATGCCCGGTGAGCGGGTCGCGATCGGCGGTGTAGGGCAGCGCCGTCACCACCGTCACGCCGCCCGGCACCACCTCGGCTGGCTCCGCGGTCACGGAAACGGTCGCCGGACCCTTGGGCTCCACGACGATCTCCGCGGTGACGGTCTTGCCGCCGGACCGGACGACGAGCGTGGCGGTGCCGTGTCGGAGTCCGCGCACGATCCCGGCCTGGCTGACCGAGGCCACATCGAACGGACCGATCAGCCACTGGGCGCCCGTCACGGCGCCGCCGCCGGCGGCTCGGAGTTCGAACCGGAATTCCTGGCCGGCCACGACGCGGGCCCGAGCCGGCACCAGTTCCAGTCCGGGGGCGGGAGTCTGAGCCGCGGCCGGGGCGGCAATCAGACACATGGCGAGCAAGGCGCGATAGGACATCGAGTGCTCCGAGCTGAGGCTGTGGGGGTTCGAGAAGGTACGGTCGCAGGGCGGCGGGGATCAAGGAGGTGCGGTTCCGGGCCGGTGCCGGGTTAAGATCAAGCACCTTCCACCCCACCCGACCCATGGTCCTCGCTCTCCTCCTCGCGACCGCGCCGGTTCACGCCCCGCAAGCTTCACCCCGGTTCGAGGTGACCATCCCGGCCGCGGTCCACGCCGGGCCGGTGACCGGCCGGCTGATCGTGATCGTCGCGAAGCGCGCCGAGCCGGAGCCTCGGCTGACCGTGTCTCCGTCCGGCCCGGCCATCTTCGGGGTCGACCTCGAAGAGCAGGCGCCGGGCCGGGTGGCGGTCGTGGACGGCCGGGCCGATTCGTATCCGATGACCCTGACCGAACTGCCTCCGGGCGAGTACGTCGTCCAGGCATTGATCCACCGATACACCAAGGTGACCAGGGCCGACGGTCACACGATCTGGGTCCCGTTCAACGACGGTCGAGTGGCTCCGTTCAACGCGGCGCCCGGCAACCTCCTGAGCGAACCGGTGACGGTGACCATTCGGCCCGGCGCGGTCATTCGCCTCGCGATCGCCAGGACGATCCCGGCGGAGCCACCGCCGACCGATACCGAGTGGCTCAAACACGTCACCATCCAGAGCGAGCGGCTGACCCGATTCTGGGGCCGGCCCGTGTTCGTGCACGCCACGGTGCTGTTGCCCCGTGACTACGACCGGAATCCCGACCGTCGGTATCCGACGCTCTACGCGCTCGGGCACGGAGTTCCGTTCCAGTTCCGGACCGACTCGGTCGGCCGGAACATCGGGCAGATCAACCCGGTGACCGGGGTGGAGACCGGGTTCGATTTCCAGAAGGCATGGCGGGCCGACGACTTCCCCCGCCTCATCGCGGTGACGCTCGAACAGCAGACGCCGTACTTCCCCGACTCCTACTCGATCAACTCGGCCAACAACGGTCCCTACGGCGACGCGATCGTCGAGGACGTGATCCCGGAACTCGAACGCCGGTTCCGGATGATCGGGCGGCCCTATGCCCGCCACCTCGAGGGCGCCTCGACCAGCGGCTGGCAGAGCCTGGCGCTCCAGCTCCACTACCCGGACCATTTCGGCGGCGCCTGGGTGCTCCAGCCCGATCCGATCGACTTCCGCCGGTACCAGCTGGTCGACATCTATGCCGACAGCAACGCGTTCTCCCAGCCGCTCGGCCCGTTCGGCCGATTCGAGCGTCCGTTCCGCCGGACCGTGGAGGGTCAGGTAGTCTGGACGGTGCGGGAGTTGAGCCGGTTCGAAGCGGTGCTCGGTTCGAAGGGCCGCTCGGGGTTCCAGCTCGAGGGATGGGAGGCCGTGTATGGACCGGTGGGGCCGGATGGGTATCCGAAGGCGCTCTGGGACAAGCGGACCGGCGCGATCGACCGCGAGGTGGCCCACTACATGCGCGATCAGGGGTACGATCTGCGCGCGTACGCGGCCAAACACTGGGCCACCCTGGGCCCGAAACTGATCGGCAAGCTCCACTTCTTTTCGGGCGACATGGACGACTTCTACCTCAACCTGGCCGTCTATCAGTTCGAGGCGTTCCTGAAGCAGACTACCAACCCGCACTACGAGGCGGAGTTCACCTACGGGCGGCCGATGAAGGGCCACTCGTGGCACGCCTGGACCTGGGCGGATCTGGTGCGGCAGGTGGCGGCAACCATCGATCGGGCGGCTGCCGGAGATCGGCGATGATCGCCCGGACGACGCGGTGTCTGATCGGGGTCGCGGTGCTCGGGGTCGCAGGGTGTGCCTCGCAGCCCGGGCCCTCCGGGCGCCGGGAGATCGTGGCCCGAGTGGCCGATCTGGTCAAGAACACCAACCCCGAGGGGATCGATACCCTCGAGTTTGTCACCATCGGCGAGACCCGGCAGGCCATCACCATTCGCGGCCGCGACCGCACCAACCCGATCCTCCTCTTCGTGCACGGCGGCCCCGCCAATCCCACGATGCCGATCAGTTGGGCGTTCCAGCGCCCCTGGGAGGACTACTTCACCGTGGTCCAATGGGACCAGCGAGGCACCGGAAAGAGCGCGTTTCCCAAGGCGGATCGCGACCGAATGGCGGGCACCATGACCCTCGATCGGATCGTTGAAGATGGCCTGGCCGTCGTCGATCACCTCCGCCGCCGCCTCGGACAAGAGAAAGTCGTGGTCATGGGCTGGTCGTGGGGAACCGCGGTCGGCGCCCGCATGGCCGTTCGGGCGCCCGAGCGGGTCCATGCCTTCGTGGGACTGGGCCAAACGGTGAATGCGGCTGCCGAGCGAGTTGCGTACGAGCGGACCCTGGAACTGGCTCGAAAGGCGGGCAATGCCGAAGCGGTCCGGGAACTCGAGGCGCTGGCGCCGTATCCGGGGGTCCGCGGCGAACGGCTCCTGCCGGGAGCGGGCGTCGTGCGGAAGTGGGCCAGAGCTTATGACGGCGGCTGGTACGGACGGAAGGATCTGGCGCTATACAACGCGCTGGCCGACTGGGCGCCCGAGTACACCGACGCGGATCTCGCGGCCCAACGGGACGCGACCCAGTGGGCGCAGCCGTTCCTGCTCCGGGACCTGATCCGGCGCGACTTGGTCGTCGAGGCTCCCGCCTATCGGGTTCCGGTCGTCTTCCTGATGGGGCGGCTCGACCTTCACACCCCGCTCGAACCGGTCGAGGCCTACTTCGAACGCCTCTCGGCTCCGTCGAAGCGGCTGATCGTGTTCGAAAAAAGCGGCCACTTCTCGATGTTCGAGGAGCCCGGCCGCCTGCTGGTCACGCTGGTCGAGGAAGTCCTTCCGCTGACCCGGCGCTGACCCGTCAGAATCCGACCCGAACCGCCGGCGCGATCGTCCAGCCGAATCCGGGGTCGGAGGAAAAGAACCGAGTCACGGCCAGATCGAACCCCGCCCGGACTGGACCGATCCGCAGCGGGACGATCACCGCTCCGGTTCTTATGCCCAGCCGGGTCGTAGGCGCCAACGCCGCCATTCCGTCCTGGCGGGCAATCCCGAACCCGGCCCGCCATCGGACCGCCGCACTGGATCGGCCGATCAGCGCGGCGGCGCTGACCATCGTGGTGCGCGCCGTGGTCTCGAACCGGCCGGTCGGAAGGAGGTTGGCGTCGAAAGTCATCGTCTGGCCCGACCGGGCGTGCTCCAGGGACACCTCGGCGGCAAGCGGTCCGGTTCCCTCCGCAACGAGGCCCGCCGAAAGCCCCAACGCGGACACCCAGCCGAACTGACTGACATCCTGGTAGCCGTGCTGAACGGCTCGGATCCCGGTCAAGCCGACGCCGACGAACGGGGCAACCCTGAGTTGGGCGGTGGCCGGCGCGGCCGCCGCCAGGCTGGCCGCCACGCAGAACGCTGTCCGGAACAAGGGGCCTCCGAAAGCTGGTCGATGGGGTGGTGTCCTCGAATACCTCGGCCAGGCCCGTTTCGTCACCATCCGCCGATCGCGGCGGATCAGAACTGCCGGCCCGCCTTTTCGTCCGCGTCGAAATCGGCGAACCGGATCAACCGCCCGTTGGCTTCGTCCCAGAGGCTGAAGCGGAGGGTCCGGAGCGCCTCGCCCAGGGTCAGCACGGTGGCGGCATGGAACATCTCGTTCTCGGCGTGGCATCGTTCCAGGTTGTAGTTCGGGATCCTGGGGCCGAGATGGTGAACGTGGTGGAGGCCGATGTTGCCGGTAAACCACTGGAGGACAGGGTGGAGCTTGAGGTAGGAACTGCCGTGAATCGCCGCGGTGGCGTAGTCCCATTCCTGGTGCCGGTGCCAGTAGGTGTCCTCGAACTGATGCTGGGCGTAGAACAAACCGATTCCGGCGGAGGCGGCAAGGAAGATGGCGGGGAAGTAGACCGCGAAGAACGCCCCGAACCCGATCCACCATGAAAAGCCGGCGGCGATTGCCACGATGGCCGCGTTGGTGGACCACACGCTGAAATGCTGGAGGTCGTTGAGCGGGATGCCCTTGAGTGGCCGGCGCTGGCTCAGCATCAGGTAGATCGGGCCGAGGCCCAGCATGACGAAGGGGTTCCGAACCAGCCGGTACCGGCGCCGCCGGCGGGCGTCGAGCGCGGCGTACTCGCGCACGGTCATCGTTTCGATGTCGCCGTGGCCGCGCCGGTCGAGGTCGCCCGCGGAGGCATGGTGGACGGCGTGGTCCTTCCGCCATTGGGCAAACGGCGTCAAGGTGAGGACGCCCGTGACCCATCCGACGATCTCGTTGGCCCGCCGGGACTTGAAGAACGAGCCATGGCCGCAGTCGTGCATGATGATGAAGGTGCGGACCAGGAGGCCCGCCGCCGGCACGGCCAGCAGGAGGACGAGCAGGTACTGGTCGAGCAGCCGGTACATGAGCCAGAACAGGGCGGCGAGGGGGAGCAGGGTCGTCGCCAACTGGATGATGGCGGAGCCGAGCCTCGGGTGTTGATACGGGGCCAGATCCGCGGCCCAACGCGACTTGGCGACGGGCACGCGGGAAGCTCCCGGGGCCCGGATCATATCGGTCAAGCTGACAACCTCGAGAAGGCGGCGCCCGGTCGCGGCGTCGGGGTGAACCTGAGGGGAGACCAAACTTAGCCCTTCCGAGCCGATTGCGCTGTACTTGACCAGCGTCGTTTGAAATCGTCTATTGGTTCCGTTCCCCGCCACCCTGCTTTCATGAACGGACGCGCGCCGAAGGCCCGTCCGGGAGCATCGACCACGTGAACCGCGCCACTTTCGCGACGATCGCCGTCGTCCTGGCCGGCTGTTCAGCCGCCGCGCCCAAACCCGGGACCGACGGGTCCGCCACCCTGACCCGCCTGCTCACCGCGGCCCACGAGGAAGGGATCCGGGCCAGCGTCGCCACCCAACTCCGCTACGGGCGCCCGATCGAACGGCTGCCCCTGGGGACCTTGGCCGAGGCGGAGGCCATGGCCCGGACCGCCAAGGCGCTCCTCGACACGCTCGCGACCGTGCCGCGCGATGGCCTGTCGGATGCCGAGGTGATCAGCGCCGACGTGCTGGAATGGCTGCTCCAGGGCACCGTCGAGGCCCCCACCTATCACTGGCTCTCGTTCCAGTCGATCACGCCCTACCAGGGTCCGCTGACGAACGAGTTGCTGTTCCTCGGCCGGGACATGCCGCTCGATTCGCCGGAAGGCCGGGCGCGGTTCCTGGCCCGACTGCGTGACATCGGTGTGCTGACCGACACGATCCGGACCGGCCTTGCCGCCCGGGCGGACCGCGGGATCCGGGTGCCCAAGCCGGAAATTTCCCAGATCGTCCGGACCCTGACCGGTCTGCGGGTCGCGGGGATCAAGAGCCCCTACGCCCCCGCCGAACCGAGGCTCGCCGCGCTGCCGGACTCGGTCCGGGCCCCGTTCCAGGCCGAGGTCGCGGCGGCCGTCGACGAGGCCATCAATCCGGCCCTGAGCCGCCTGATCGAGTTCCTGGGCGGCGACTATGCCAAGGCCGCGCCGGAAACCGTCGGGCTGAGCCAGTATCCGGGAGGGGAGGCCGACTACCGCTATCTGGTCTCGAGGAGCGTCACCCTTTCCCTCCGGCCGGAGGAGATCCAGCAGACCGGCCTGGCCCATCTGGCCCGGTTGGAAGCGTCGATGGACAGTCTCCTCGGGGTCATCGGATTCAAGGGAACCCGGAAGGAGTTCCTGGCCGCCATGGGTCGGGATCCGCGCTTCCTGGCCAAGACCCCGGAAGACGTCGGGGCCCGGTACCAGAAGTACTACGAGGCCATCAAGCCTCACGTCTCGAAGCTGTTTTCCCGGGAGCCGAAGGCCCCGGCCGAGTTCCGGCGCCTCAATCCGATGCTCGAGGCGGCGTCGACGTACGGCTTCTATCAGCCGCCGAGCCAGTCGTCGCCAGCGGGGATCTACTTCTACAACGCCTCGAACCTGGCCAACCGAAGTCTCTTCACGGTGGCCAACATCGCCTATCACGAGCTGGTGCCCGGGCATCACTTCCAGATTGCTCTGGCGCTCGAGAACCAGGACCTTCCCGCCCTGCGCCGCGATTTCAACACCACCGCGTACGCGGAGGGCTGGGCCGAGTACGCCTCCGGGCTGGCCGAAGAGCTGGGGCTGTTTTCGGATCCGTACGACGCCTACGGCCGCCTGATCAGCGAGGCGTTCCTCACCACCCGTCTGGTCGTCGACCCGGGCATGAACCTGCTCGGCTGGTCGCGCGACAGCGCGATGGCCTTCATGCGGGCCCACACCATGATGGCCGAATCGGAAATTGCCTCCGAGACCCTCCGGTACTCGGTCGACATGCCGGCGCAGGCCCTGGGCTACAAGGTCGGCGCGCTGGAGTTCTGGCGCCTTCGGCGCAAGGCCGAGGCCGCTCTGGGCCCCCGGTTCGACGTCCGGGCGTTCCACGCCCTGATCCTCGACACCGGCGGCCTGCCGATGACCGTCGTCGGACGGATGGTCGACCGCTGGATCGAGCGGGTTCAGGCCGGCAAATGAACGAGGGGCGGAGTGCGCCGGCACTCCGCCCCTCCCGACCTCCGGTTCGCGAGGGTCACCCCCGCGGAATCCGGTCCTTGTTCCGGTCGAGCCAGGTGTCGTACGACTGGAGCTCGGGGTTGAGCGACCGGCTGAAGCCCAGGTCGCGGGCGCCGCAGTAATAGTCGTTGAAGTCCCGCTTGAACTGGAACATGTTGCCGAGGTCGTCGGCGCCCGGAAAGCCGAAGCCCCGGTACACCTCGGGCGAGACGTTCTGGAACCGGACCGTCTCGCCTAACGCCCGGGTCAGGCCGGCGGCCATCTCGGCCCCGGTCGGGTGCCCGCCGGCAATGCCGACCGCCTTTCCGATCAGCTCGGATCCCCGCTTGAAGACACCGTAGGCGCATTTCCCGATGTCGGCCACCGCGATGCCGGGGAGCTTGGCGCCGTCGAGGGGCAGGGTGATGGCCAGCGTGCCATCCGGCCCGCGCTTGGGACCAAGGCCGAAGTGGATGAAGTTGTCCCAGTAGAACGACGTCAGCAGGAACGTCGTCGGGACCCCGAGCGACCGGAAGAACTCGTCGGCCTCGCCCTTGGAGTCGAAGTGGGGGACCTTGTACTTCCCGTGCAGGGTCGGCATCCGGGTGTCGGCGAGGGGCACCCATTTGCGGGTGTCCTCGAGGGTCGACCAGACGACGTGCCGGACGCCGGCCCGCTGGGCCGCCTGCGCCAGGTTGCGGGCCTGCGTCTGTTCCCGTTCGGCCGAGAAGTGTTCCCAGAAGTTGGTGACACAGAACGCGCCGTGAGCACCCGCAAAGGCCTGGTCGAGCGTGGCCGGGTTGTCCGCGTCGGCCGCTACCACCTCGATCCCGGCCGCCGCCAGCGCCCGGGCCGGATCGGAATCCAGTTTCCGGGTAACCGCCCGGGCGGTGAACTCGCCCTGGGAGTCCGCCGCGATGGCCCGCGCCAGGCCGCCGCCCTGGGCGCCGGTCGCCCCGATGACCACGATGATCTTCTTGCCCGCCATGACAGTCGTTCCGTTGGAGACCGCTGGAGAGAAGAAGGGCGCGATCGGTTTTGCAAGGCCCCTTCAGGGAAGGCCGCCGCCACTCCCTGGCCCGGCGGGCTACCGGCCGGACGAGCGCCCCCGGACGACTTCGAGGCTCCCGTTGCCGGACGTCATCGTCAGCCGGCCGCCGCCATCGCCCAGGGTGCCCCGGACGCGGGACTTGTTGATCCGGCCGCGCTGCTGGATCGGGAAGTCGGAGTGGATCCGGCCGTTGCCGCTGCTGGCAAAGAGCTCGGCGCCGAATCCCTCGGGGACCGCCACGGAAATCCGGCCGTTGCCGGTGGTGAACTCCATGTCGGGCGAGCCGGTCAGCCGATCCATGGTGACGTCGATCGAACCATTGCCCGAGCTGGCGTTGACCGGTCCCTGCGAGGTGGCAATCAGGATGTCGCCGTTGCCGCTGGAGGCTTCGACCGGCCCGGCGGCGCCCTCGACGGTGATCCGACCGTTGCCGCTGGCCGCGATGACCTCGGCGCCCGCGGCGGCGATCGAGACGTCGCCGTTGCCGCTGCCGGCCTTGATCCGGGTGCCGGCGGGGACGGTGACCGTGAAGTTGATCCGGATCTGGTGGTCGCGCCACCAGGTCGCGCTCCGGTCGCCGCTCCGATGGTTGCCCTCCTCGTCGCACTCGTCAGCATCGTCGAACACCGCGCACACCGTCAGGCCCCCGGCGCCACGCCGGACCACGAAGCCCACATCGTCGTCCGACCCCCGCCGGACCACTTTCTCCGCCTCGACGGACGCCTCGGTACCGCGGCCTTCGATGATCCGGACGGTGCCGTTGGGGGTGGCGATCCGGACCCAGTCGCCGCGATCGAGGCGATGGGTGACGGAGTAGGTGGACTGGTTCCGGCCAACGATCTCCTGGGCGGCGGCCGAACCGGCGGCCAGGGTGGCCATCGCGGCCAATCCGAATGCGCGGTGCATCATGTTCCTCGTCGAGGGGAAGACCCCGTGTCCGATACCGGGTCGCCGCGGATCGTTGGAACGGCGGCCCGGGTTTCACGCCTGAAACGTTACCACGCGCCGGCCGCGGCGGTGCGGGACGCCGCCCGCCTCCAACGAGGCGCCGGCCCTAGTCGCCGCGGAGGACCGATCCGGGCTGGACCGCCGTGGCGCGGCGGGCCGGAATCCAGAACGCGAGGGCCGACGCCAGGCCAACCGCCAGCACCACTCCGCCGATGGCGATCGGGTCGAACGGGCTCAGGCCGTAGAGCATGGCCCGGATCAGATGACCGCCCACCACGGCCAGGACCAGCCCGATGCCGGTGCCGACGAGTACCGGGCTCAACCCCTGACGGACCAGGAGGGCCACCACCCGCCGCGGAGCCGCGCCGAGCGCCACCCGGATCGCGATCTCCCGGGTCCGTCGCCCGACCGAAAAGGCGATCACGCCGAAGAGACCGATCCCGGCCAGGACCAGCGCCAGGCCGCCAAGCGCGCTGAGGCCGCCGGTGGCGATCTTGACCGGGAGGAGCGCCGTCTGGACGTTGGCTTCGATGGTGCCCAGCGCCGGCGTCACCTCCGGGTCGATCTCGGCCGCGGCCGCCTTGATCGCCGCCATCACGGGGGCGGCGTCGCCCCGGTATCGAACCCAGAGTTTGGCCTCGAGATAGCGCAGCCCGCCGATCGGGATGAAATAGGTCGGGAGGGGGCGACGATCGACCCCCACCGGTCGGGTGCTGTTGACCACGCCGATGATCTCGTGCGCCCGTCCACCGGACCCACCCAGCGCCAGGCGCTGCCCGACGGCCCGTCCGCCGAAGTGCTCATCCGCGAACCGCTGGTCGACCACCACGACCGGATCGGCGCGTCGGACCTCCGCGTCGGAGAACGTCCGTCCGGCCAGGATCCGAAGGCCAGCCGCATCGAAGTACCCCGCGCCGACCTCGTCGAAGCTCACCTGGATCCGCGGCGCGTCGGCCGAGTCGCTGAGGCGGATGACGTTGTTGGCGTCGCCAAGTTCGGGGTCGAGGATGCTGGCCCCGGCCGCGACCACCGCGGGCGACGCGTTGACCCGTTCGGCCAGCTGCTGGAAGAACGACTGGGCGCTTTCGGCCGTGTACTGCTGCTGGCGGAGGTCGAACTGGCTGATGACGAGATGATCGAGCGGTTTGCCCACGTCCATGGTCAGCGCCCGGCCAAAGCTCCGCAGCACGAGGCCGGCGTTGACCAACAGCACGACGCACACCGCCACCTGGACCCCGACCAGCAGATTCTGTAACCGGAGGCGCGGCCGGCCGGCGGCCAGGTTGCCCTCGGTCCGCAGGCCGGGCGTGAGGTCCACCCGAGTGGCCTGCAGGGCGGGGAGGAGGCCGAAGGCCACGCCGGAGGCCAGGGAAACCAGCGCGGCGAAGCCGAGCACGGTCTGATCGGGAGTGAAGTCGAACTGGAGGTTGAGGCCGGCCGGAATCAACGCGGCCACCACTCGGCCGGCCCCCAGCGCCAACCCGAGCCCGATCGCGCCACCCAGGAGGCCGAGCCAGGCGCTCTCGGTCAGCAACTGCCCGAGCAGGCGGCGGCGGTCGGCGCCGATCGCCAGGCGGACCGCGATCTCCCGGTGGCGGGACAGGCCGCGGGCCAACAGCATGTTGGCCACGTTGGCGCAGGCCACGATCAGGATCATCGCAAAGGCCAACCACACCAGGCTCAGGACGGGGACCGTGACCTCCCGCATCTTGGGGAAGTTGAGGAAGCTGGCTGGTACCAGGCTCACCGCGGTCCTGACCGCCGTGTCGCCCGCGGCCACGACTCGGTGAGCCAGGACCGCGAGTTCGGAACGAGCGGCTCCGTCATCGAAGCCGGGCCGGGTCCGGGCAAACAGCTGGATCCAGGCCGAGGTCCGGCTGTCGATGAGCGGCTCCCCTGGTCGGGTAATCCGCTGCATCGTGAGCGGGATCCAGAGATCGGCGCCCTGCATCAGGGGGCCGCGGGTCGCCTCGTCCGTCACCCCGATGACGGTGAACGACGTCCGGTTGAGCGTGATGGTCGTGCCGATCACCGCCGGATTGGCGCCGAGGTGCTGACGCCAGAATCGATGACTCAGCACCACCACCGCCGCCGAGCCGGGATCGGAGGTCTCGTCGCGCGAAAAGAACCGACCGAGGGCCGGCCGAGCGCCGATCAGGGGCAGCAGGTTGTCGGAGACGAGCTGGGCCTGGATCGAATGCGAGGTGGCGCCGCGCCACGTGACCTCGGTCGGGGCGATGCCGGCGATGTCCGTGGTCCGGGTCTCCGCCCGAATCTGCCGGTACTCCTCGAACGTGGAGAAGGCCGAGGCCCCGTAGCTCGCCCGCTCGCGCATGCCGGTGGGCTCTACGTAGAGATTGCGGAGCGACTCCGGCTCGACCACTGGCAGCGGTCGGAAAAACATCGCGTGCATGGCCGTGAACAGCGTCGTGTTGAACCCCATCCCGAGGCCGATGGTGACCGCGGCGGTGAGGGTGAATCCCGGATGCTTGGCAAAGGCGCGGAACGCGAGGCGGGTGTCCCGGACCAGGTGGTCCAGGAGGAAACCGGGCAAAGCCATTGGCCGACTCCGTCGTTGATGCTCTCGCTGACGGTCCGGTTCGGCCGGAAGTTTCAGGCTGGGACGTTGTTCGAAAGCCGCCAAGTGGCCTGGTCGAGATCCTCCGCCTGGTGTCCTTCCCGTTCGACCCGGCCGTCGGCTTCGAGGGCGATCAGGTGAGCGAGCAGCGACTGGGCGGCCGCCGGGTGCAGGCGCGGATCGACGTCGGCGTAGATCCGCCGCACCATGGCGTCGAGCCGACTGGGGCCGGCCGCGAGCGCATCCAATGCCTGGCGGGTCCGCTGGTGCCGGTGGCGGAGCAATTCGTTCATGCGATCGTAGGGCCGGTCGATCGCGACGCCGTGGGCCGGGTACAGCACTGCCAGATCCGGGATGGCCAGCAGGCGCTCGAGCGAGGCCAGGTAGTGCCGCAGGTCGCCCTCGGGCGGCGCGATGATCGAGGTCGACCAGGCCATGACCATGTCGCCCGGGAACAGGGCCCGCTCCTGGGCGAGGTGGAAGCAGAGGTGGTCCGCCGTATGGCCGGGAGTGAGGAAGGCGTGCAGCCGGACCCCGGCCGCCTCCAGGATCTCGTCGGCCGCGATCGGCTGGTCGACCCGGAACTCCGGGTGGGTCCCGAAGAACCGGATCGGGGCGCGAAGGGTGTCCGCCAGGCGCTGGGCCAGGGTCCAGTGATCCGGGTGCCCGTGACTGGGCACGATGGCCGTCACCCGGGCATCGCCCACCGCGGCGACGAGATGGTCGTGGTGGCCGTCGTCCCGGTCCTCGCCGGGATCGAGGATGATGATCTCGGTGGTGCCGATCAAATGGGTGTTGGTGCCGGGCCCGGTGAACGGTCCCGGGTTGTTCTGGGTCAATCGCCGGACCAGCGGCGAGAGCCGGACCACGCGGTCCACCACGACCGGTTCGGTCACGGCAGGAACGCGCGATCGCGAGTCTCGCGATCGAGTTTCGAGATGTCGCTCTCGCCCTGATCGTAGCCTTCGTCGCCGGGGAGAACGACGCGGCCTTGGTAGATCTTGGGCAGATTGGCCGGCAGCGGCAGCCGTTGCGTCGCGGCCCAGCGGACCGCGGCGTCGGCCGTCGGGTGACGGGCCAGCGCCCGGAGGTTCATCAGGGTCGGGAAGATGACGAGCCACTCCCGCCGGTGCGCCCGCTCGATGGCCTCGGACGGAAGGACCCACGCGGAGGAGGTCAGCTCCCAGTCGTCGTGACCGGCCGTCTGGCGTTCCGGCGCGTGGGCCACGAAGAACCGGGTGTCGAACCGCCGCGACTCGCCGGGTGGGGTGATCCAGTGCGACCAGTACCCGATCTGGTCAGTGGCCAGGCGGAGGTTCTCTCGCTCGACCAGCTCGGCCAGCGACAAGGTGCCGGCGTTGAGGCGATCGCGCAGTTCCTTGAAGCGGTCCTCGGTGGCCTGATCCTCGAAATCCAGCATGGCGCCGGTCCGGTCGTAGGCCAGCAGGATCCCGGCTTCCTCGAAGCACTCCCGGATGGCCGCCACGTAGTGCGCCAACCCGCCCCGATCGAGCCCCAGGCGGGCGTTGGCCCCGGCCTCGTCGAGGCCGACGCAGCGGGCGGGATCGAGGTCATCGGCCGCGTCGACCCGGCCGCCCGGGAACACGAAGGCCCCGCCGACGAAGCCGGATTTGACGTTCCGTCGGGCCATGAACACTTCGACGCCCGCCGGCGTGTCGCGGAGCAGCAGCACGGTCGCGGCGGGGCGGATTTCCATCGGGGTGGGCTCGGTCATGAGGGAGAAAAGTAAAGCCGGGCGGCCTCGGTGCGGACTGCCGGTCCCCCAAAGCAAACCTGCCCCGCTCTTGCGAGCGGGGCAGGTGGCAAACGATCACCCGTTACAGGCGATCCCGGGTCGAGCGCGGTTCAGCTCGCGGCGATCCGGGTGACGTTCTCCGCGGCCGGGCCCTTCTGGCCCTGCACCACGTCGAACTCGACCTGCTCGCCCTCGGCCAGGCTCTTGAAGCCCTGTCCCGAGATGGCGGAGTGGTGCACGAAGCAGTCCTTCGCCCCGTCGGCCGGGGTGATGAAGCCGAAGCCCTTGCTGTCGTTGAACCACTTCACGGTGCCCTTGGTACGCATTGTCCTTCTCCTGTGCTGGCGTTGGAAACCCGAGGTTTCCGACGCTTCTTTTCCCGTGCCAACCCCACGGGGGGTGTTCCCCGCAACGACGGGATGTCCCCCCGCTGCATGTGATCGGAACAACGCGAAGGGGCCCGGCGTTGCCGGGCCCCTGTACTATTGCTCGGAACTGTGTTCGATCACGAGAACAATGATAGTTAGGCAGACCCCGGAACGCAACCCCCCGGAGCCGATTGGCGCGGAACGCGTCGTCAGCCCGGATCGGGGTCGGGCGGTCAACCGGTCCGGACCACGAGCCATCCCAGTCCGCAAACCACCACCGCCGCCACGATCCGATCGGCCGCGGCCCACTCCAGGAAACTCCGGCTCAGCAGCGCGATGCCGATCATCGTGACCGCGAACCAGACCACGGTCTGGACCTCGGCCACCGTGACGCCCACTTGCTGCAGGTAGCGGATCGCGAGCCACTGCATCGACATCCCGAATCCGAATCCGATGGCCGACCGACCCAGCTCGTCCCAGCGGACGGTGTCGAGGCGCCAGATTCGGGAGGCGTGGACGAACCCGTACGCATCGCCGACGCCGGACAGGAGCGTCAGGCCGAGGGCCAGGAGGTAGGGACGCGCTTGGTCGAGGATGGCCGTAGTCACGGGCGGCTCCAGGGGCCTGGGGTCATCCTCCATGGCGCCGTCGCGGGGCTAAACTGGACATTGGGCGGGTGGCCGGAAACCCGGGTGGTCGGCGGCGCGTCAGGGGATCTGGGCGCGGCCCGCCGCCCCGACCCGTCCTTACCCCGACAATTCGAGGTTCCCATGCGCGGACTTCCCGCAGCCCTGGTCATGGTGCTGACCGTGAGTCCGGTCGAGGCTCAGTCGACCGGCAAGTGGCCGCCGGACTCGCTCGTCAACACGGTGGTGATCCCCAAGGACACCCCAGTCCTCCAGGTCGTGGGCCGGATGCGGAACTTCACCTCGGACCTTGGCGTGCGGTGCGAGTTCTGTCACGACGGCGAGGCCGGAAAGCCGCTCACGACGTTCGACTTCCCCTCCGATCGGAAGCGGACCAAGGTGGTGGCCCGCGAGATGATGCGGATGGTGGACGACATCAACCGGCGGCTCGACTCGCTGCCCGGTCGGCCGACCCCGGCCGTCAGGGTTACGTGCTCGACCTGCCACCGGGGCGTCGCTCGGCCGATGCCGCTGTCGACCCTGATTGCCGAAACGGCCCAGGCCGCCGGGGCCGACTCGGCGGTGGCGGCATATCGGGGGCTCCGGACCCGGCACTACGGCAGCGGAGCCTACGATTTTGGCGAGTCATCCCTCAACGTGACCGCGTTCCGGCTGGGTCGGGCCAATCGGTTTCCGGAGGCGTTCCGGATCCTCGACCTGAACGCGGAGTTCTTTCCCAACTCGTCCGGGATGGAAGTGTTCCGCGGGAACATCGAACTGATGCGCGGCGACACCGTCGCGGCCCGGCGGGCGTTCCAGGAGGCCATCCGCCGCGACCCCGCCAACGAGGAGGCGCGCGGCCGCCTGGAGGCAGTCAAGCCGAAGCCGTAGGGCCCCCGACCTTGCCCCCGCCGCGGGTTCGCTGTAACTAGCAGCACCCGATCTCATCCTGCGGGCGCCCATGACCAGCGGTTCGATTACCCAATGGCTCACCCGGCTGCGTGCCGGGGATCAGGAGGCATTGGACCATCTGTTTCCCCTGATCTACGACGAGCTCAAGGTCGTCGCCCGGTCGATGTTGCGGCGGGAGGCCACCGGGCACACCCTGGGCCCCACGGCACTCGTCCATGAGGCCTATTTCCGACTTGCCGATCGCGAAAAGATCGAACCGGAAAACCGTCACCACCTCTTTGCCATCGCGGCGCAGGCCATGCGCCGGGTCCTGATCGACCACGCCCGGGCGCGGAAGCGGTTCAAACGGGGGGCCGGGCACGTGGCCGTGCCGCTCGACGAGGTCGAGGCGATGATGACGGAGGAAGCGGCGGACGAACTGATCGCCATCGACGAGGCGCTCGAACGGCTGGCCCGGATCAAGCCCCGGCCGGCGCAGGTGGTCGAGCGCCGGTTCTTCGGGGGGCTGTCGCTCGAGGAAACCGCCACCAGCCTCGGCGTGTCGCTCAAGACCGTGCAGCGGGATTGGCTTTTGGCACGGGCATGGTTGCGGAAGGAAATCGACGTCGAACTCGCCGAAACCGGATCTTGAGGGCCGCCCCGCTTAAAGGAACCGGAGCCAACGCGGTACAGGACGGTACCCTTCACGCCCAAGGAGCACGACGGATGGCGGAACCCGACAAGGCCGTGGCCACGATGGTCAAGAACATCGAAGCCAAGACCGGCAAGACCCTGGCACAACTCGGCGAGGTCCTCACGGCCAGCGGCCTGACCAAGCATGGCGAACTCCGCGGCCTGCTGATGGAACGGTTCGGATTGGGCCACGGGCAGGCCAACACGGTCGTCCATCTGTGCCGTCAGTCGGAAGGGCAGGGTTCGGCGGGCGCCTCGGAGGCGTCACCCGATGCCGTGCTGGCCGAGATCTACCACGGCAAGGAAGCCCTCCGGCCGCTCCACGACGCGATCCTGGCCATGATGACCGCGCTCGGCTCCTTCGAAGCCGCGCCCAAGAAGGGCTACGTCAGCTATCGGCGGAAGAAGCAGTTCGCGATGGTGGGCCCCAAGACCAAGACGGCCATCGAGGTCGGGCTGGCGGCCAAGTCCCTGCCGGCGCACCCCCGACTCAAGGAGATGCCGCCCGCCAGCATGTGCCGTTACACCACCCGGATCAGCACCCCCGCCGAAGTCGACGGGCTCCTCGGGAACTGGCTGAAACAGTCGTTCGACGAAGCGGGGTGAACCGCGAGGGTGGCGGCGCCCCCGTTCTTCGGGGACGCCGCCGGGTGGGAGGTCACTGCCGATCGAGAAAGTACGGCTTGCCCGCCGGACGCGGATCGGGCCAGACCCGGGCCGCGTCCGCTCCCGCATGCAGGACCCCGTTCTTCATCACGTAGCGGATCTTCTGTGCGTTGGCGATCTGGTCGAGCGGATTGGCGTCGAGGACCACCAGGTCGGCCAGCTTCCCGGTCTCGAGCGAACCCAGATCCGCGTCGAGGCCGTGATAGGACGCACCCCGGATGGTGGCGACTTCGAGCGCCTCGGCCGGGGTGAACCCGCCTCGGGTCAACAGGTCGAGTTCCCAGTGGGCGTCGAGCCCGAACATCTGGCCGTGGGCGCCGAGCTGCACCGAGTTGCCGTTCTTGAAGAGCTTCCGGACCTCCTTGGCCATCGTCCAGGCGAACATGTCCTCCGGCCAGAGGTGGGTCGGGTTCCGGACCCGCATCAGCTGCTCCGGAGCAATGAACCGGGTCAGCTTGGGATCCTCCCAGAGCTTGCTGGTCTGATGGTACCACCCCTCACCCATGGCGCCGTTGTAGACCACGAGCAGGGTGGGCGTGTTGCCCGCGGCGGTGCCCCCCCAGTAGCGGACCACGTCGTCGAAGAACGGCGCCAGACCCATCGAGTGCTCGATCCCGGTGACGCCGTCCATCAACTGGGTCAGGTTCATCTGGGGGTCGGCGTTCGACTCGGACACGACGTTGAGGCCGAGGATCCGGGCGGCGGTGGCGGTCAGGTGGCGCCGCTTCCGGGTGTCCTGGGCGTAGTCCTTCACGGCGATCGCGCCGTGATCCCGATTCCAGCGGAGCTGCTCGAGGGCGTCGTCGAGCGTTTCGATCGGCCGGTACATCCGGGCCCGGAACGCCCGCCGCTGTCCGAAGATGACCGAACCGGTGGTGAAGAACCGCGGTCCGGTGATCTTGCCGGCGCGGAGCATGTCGCTGAGCCAGCCGTCGCGGTACTCGTTGCCGTACACCTCGACCACGGTGGTGACTCCGTACGCGAGCGGCCCGCTCAGGTAGGTGGGCCGCTGCTCGATGACGTGCAGGGCGGACTGCTCGATGTGGGGATGGGCGTGGGCGTCGATCAGCCCGGGGATGATCGTGGCCCCGGCCAGGTCGTACACCTTGGCTCCGGCCGGGACCGTGACATTCCGTCCCACCGCCACGATCCGGTTGCCGCGGATCACGACGGTGGCGCCGTCGAGCACCTCCCGCCGCGCGTTCATGGTGATGACCCGCGCCCCGGTCAGGGCCACCGTCCCGGTGGGCGTGTCGAGCGCGAATTCGATGGCGGTTTCGGTGCGGCGAGCGGTCGAGCCGGGAACCCGTGGGCCGTTCCAGGCCGCCGCTCCGGCGCCGACCACCGGCGCCGGCGCAGTGGCCAGGATCTGGTCGAGGTCCTTCTCGTAGAACCCGGTGGCCCGGGTCCACGCCAGCGTCCGTCCGTCGGCCGACCAGGTCAGATACCCGCCGTCCTCGGCATCGACCCGGATCGAATGGCCGACGCCCTCCCACGGCGAACTCACCACCGGCTGGCCGGCGTACGCCAGCGGCACGAGGAAGCTCCGCTGATACTCCCGAACCGCGATCCAGCGGAGATCCGGCGACGGAACCGCGGCGATCGCGTTGGGGAACTTGACCAGCGCCGCCTCGCCGGAGCCGTCGACGCCGATCCGCTTCAGGGTCAGGGTGTCGCGCTCGAACTCCGTGAAGTAGAGGGTCGAACCGTCGGGCCCGAACGACACCGTCGGGGGGATCTTGCCGGCGATGTCGGCATAGACCAGGGGCTGTCCCGCCAGACCGGTTATCCGGCGCTCCGCGCCCGACGGTTCCCGAACGATCAGGTCGAACTCCGCCTCGTTGGAGAGCCAGGCGCCCCGCTCGAGCCCGCCCGCGCCGCGCACGTACGCCAGCCGCCCGCCCGGCCCGACGGCCAGGCTCCCGTACTGGGCCGCGACCCGGGTCAGCCGCTCCGCCGGTCCGCCTAACGACCCGCGCCGGTGGATGGCGCCGAGGCTGTCGTCCGACCAGGTGGCGTAGTAGAGGGCCCCGGTGGCCGGATCGAACACGGGACTGGTTTCGTGGGCGTCGGAGCTGGTCAGGTTCCGCCGCGAGCCGGCCGGGTCCTGGAGCCAGAGGTCGCCCATGGCTTCGAACAGGATGCCCTGGGGAATCCGGGTGCCCCACCGATGGGTCCGGGTCCGGGCCCGATCGTCGGGTTCCCGGGTGGCAAAGCGGATCGTCTCGGACATCGAGCGCTGGACCGGGGCGCGGAAGGCGACGGCCGTCGCGGCACCGCTCGTCGCGTCGACGCTGAGGAGCTGGCCGCCCTTGTTGACGAAGATCCTCCGTCCGTCCGGATGCCAGGCAATGGTCGGATAGGGACCGTAGTCCGATCCGGCCGTCTGCCGGTCGCGGTCGAGGCCGCTCAGCAGGACCCGCTCCTCCCGGGTGGCGAGATCACGGACGATGAGGCGGGTGTCCTCGAGGTGGCGGTTCACGTACGCGAGCCGGCCCCCGTCGGCCGAGAGAGCCGGGGAGAACACCCCGCCGATCCGACGCACCACCACCGAGGTCTCGCCGGTGGCGAGGTCGAACCGCTCGATCGAGGTCCCACCGGCGGGGATGACGTAGGGGTTGAACTCGAACGGATACGGCGCCCGGGCCGATCGCTCGAACAGCACCCCGCCGCCGCCCGGCTCGGCCGTGGCCGCGTTGAGCGCCCCGCCGCCGGTCACCAGGGCCTGGCGGCCGCCAGCCAGTTCGAACGCCACCAGTCGGCTGGGGGCCCCGTCGGCCGTCGTGCCGCCGAAGATTCGGCGGCCATCCGCCGACCAGACGGCCTTGTAGACGCTCTCGTGCGTGGGCGACACGGCGCGGAGGTTGCCGCCTTGCCGATCCATGATCCACAGATTGTGGGTGCCCGACCGGTCGGAGGTGAAAGCAATCCACCGGCCGTCGGGGCTGTAGCGGGGGAACAGGTTCCAGGAGCGCCCCTCGGTCAGCCGCCGGGCGGTGCCTCCCTCGATCGGCATCTCGTAGATGTGGCCCAGCAGGTCGAACGCGATCGAACGCCCGTCGGGCGAGATCGACAGACTCATCCAGGTGCCCTCGGTGGCGTCGAAGGCGAGGTCGCGGGTGGGACCGGTCGGCGCTTCGACGGTCCACCGCGCGGGACCCTGGGCGGCCGAGGGCACCGCCCCCGCCGTGGCGAAAGCCGCCGCGACGGGAACGAGCGCGGCAAGGGAACGGAATCGAGTCGGGAACGATCGCATCGAGACTCCGGGGATAGTTGGGATAGCGGCGGCCTCAGCGGCCCGCCGCCATCCCGTCTTTGCGGGGATCGGAGGCCGCAGCCCAGCCGCGGCCCAGTTTCATGATGGCCTGGCCGCCGCCAAAGGCGACGCCGACCGGATTGCGGAGATCATGCCCGAGCGCCGCGAGTTCGCGGGCGACCGAGTCGGGCAGTCCTTCGATGGCCACGGTCCGTCCGGCCAGGTGGCGGAACCGCGGCGCGTCGATCGCCTCCTGCGGGTCCATCCCGAACTCCACCAGGTTGAGAAGGACCTGGACGTGGCCCTGCGGCTGCATGTCGCCACCCATGACGCCGAACGACAGCCAGGGCTGGCCGTTGCGGGTCACGAAGCCGGGAATGATGGTGTGGAGCGGGCGCTTCCGCGGGGCGAGGCGGTTGGGGTGACCCTCCGTCATCACGAAGCCGGCCCCCCGGTTCTGGAGCATGATGCCGGTGCCGGGAACGACCACGCCGGACCCGAAGTAGCTGTAGATCGAGTTGATGAACGAGATCATGTTGCCCTCGCCATCGGCCACGGTCAGGTAGATGGTCTCGCTACCGCCCAGGTCGCCGGCGGGCGGCTGGTCGGCCGCGCGCCGCGGGTCGATCAGCCCGCCCCGGCGCGCCAGATACCCGGGATCGAGGAGGTCGGCCGGCGCCACGCGCATGTGCTCCGGATCGGCGACGTACCGGGCCAGGTCGGCGTGCGCCAGCTTCTTGGCCTCGATCAGGGTGTGGAGGTAGGCGGCCGAGTTGTGGCCCTTGGCCTTGAGGTCGTGGCCCTCCAGCATCTTGAGCATCTGGAGCGCGGCAATGCCCTGACCCGCCGGGGGGAGTTCGTGGAGCGTGTATCCCTTGTAGTTGACCGACAGGGGCTCGACCCATCGGACCTGCTGGGCCTTGAGGTCGTCGAGCGTCAGGTATCCGCCGAGCCGCTCGAGCCCGGCCACCACCTCCCGGCCGAGGTCGCCGCCGTAGAAGACGCCGATCCCGCCTTCGGCAATCCGGCGAAAGGTCCGGGCCTGGTCCGGATTCCGGAACCACTCACCGGCCTTGGGGGCCCGCTGGCCGTCGATCAGGTAGGTGGCCCGGGCGCCGGGGTCGCTCGCCAGCTTGGTCACCTCCGTCGCCCAGTCCTGGGCAATGATCGGGGTCACCGGAAAACCCTCCTCGGCCAGCCGGATGGCGGGCTGGAGGACCGCGCCTAACGTCATCGTGCCGTGGGTCCGGAGCAGCGCGTCCCAGCCGGCCAGGGCGCCGGGCACGGTGACGGCCCGGGCGCCGGTGGCCGGGACCCGGGTCTCGCCCGCGGCTCGCAACGCGTCGACCGACACCTTCGACCCGGACCGGCCGGAGGCGTCGAGGCCGATCAGGCGTCGTTCCCGCGCCGACCACAGGATGGCGAACATGTCGCCCCCCATCCCGGTCATGTGCGGTTCGGTGACGTTGAGCACCGCGGCCGCGGCCACCGCGGCGTCGATCGCGTTGCCGCCGGCCTCGAGGATCGCCAGCGCGGTCGAGGTGGCGAGTGGCTGACTGGTGGCCACCGCCGCCCGGGGCGCATACACGGTCGAACGGCCGGAGCGGGTGGCGGGACTGGTAACCTGGGCCATGAGGGACAGGGGCAGAAGGAACAGCAAGCCCGCGAGCGGGGCCATTGGCGACTTCATCAGGGCCCTCCCGGGCGACGTTGAGCAGGACCCGGCCGAGCCGCCGGGCGCCCCGACCTTATCGCCATTGGCCGGGAGACACAAGACGGGTCGGGCGAGTATCATTCAGCCGGTTCAGGATGGGGAGTCCGGATGTCGGTGCTGGTCGTGCTCGCCCTGGTTGCCCTGGTCGTCTGGCTGGTGCGCGGAGGGCAGGGAAGCGGAGGCAGGAGCCCCGAGCCGATCGACCACGACGAGCTTCGGCGGGCCGAGGCGGAGCTGGCCGACGACCCCCGGCCCCGGTCGCTCGGCGCCGGGGCGGACGAGGAGGAAGAGGACGACTGGGGGCCGGGCACGGGCCGCTGAAGCCGCCCTGAAGAGAGGTTCACGAGGTTTTGTGGACCCTCGCCGGTACCGGTCGGTAGTTTGAACGGCAGGATCTCATCGAGGAGGAGCGGAACATGAACGGACGGTTTTCGATCGTGTTGGCGGCCTTGGCGGCGGTGGCGGTGCCGGCGGCGGCGCAGCACGGGCATCAGCAAGGGCACCAGCAGGGCGGGGGGCAGAAGAAGGGCATGATGGAGGGACCGTGGCGGGAAATGAACGGTTTCCATTCGCTCCTCCATCTGAGCCACCAGCCCCTGATGAAATCGGGTGACTTGGCGCCGGCTCGCCGCAACGCGGGTGGCCTGGCCGACGCGGCGGAGGTGTGGGCCAAGTCGACCGCGCCGGCCGAGTGCCACGCGCCGGCCAACGTCGGCGAGACGCTCACCGCCCTCGCCACGGAGGCCCGGGCCTATGCCAAGCTGGTCGAGGCCAACGGGACCGACGAGGAGGTCAAGGCGGCGCTCGGCAAGCTGCACGACAGCTTCGAGGCTGCCCACAAGGCCTGCATGCCGATGGGCAAGGGCAAGGGGATGGACCACAAGGGCCCGCCCCCAGGCCGCTGAACCGCCGGTCTCCGGCCACACCAGGCTCCCGGGCACGTTGCTCGGGAGCCTGGTCGTTCGTAGAATCCCCCCGTCCGCCGTACCCACCGCCACGCCACGTCGCCAGGGTCCCGATGTCCCGACTGATGCTTGCCGCAGCCGCGTTCCTGAGTGCCGCCGCGACGCTCCCGGCCCAGGATCGACGTCCGACGCCGCCCGCCACCCAGCCGGCCGCGCCCACACCTCGACCGGTTTCCCGGGGAGACTCCTCCGCGGTGGTCCGGGTCCTGGCCGACTCGACGCTGCGGCGGGACGGGGTCGCGACGATCAAGGGCCAGCGAGTCCCCTATCGGGTGACCGTCGGGACGCAGCCGGTCTGGGATGAGCGAGGGGCACCGATCGCCTCGGTCTTCTTTACCTACTACGAGCGGACCGACGTGACCGACCGGGCCACCCGCCCTCTGGTGATGTCGTTCAACGGGGGTCCGGGATCGGCGTCGGTCTGGATGCACGTGGCGTACACCGGGCCCAAGATTCTCCGGATCGACGCCGAGGGCTTTCCGGTGCAGCCGTACGGCGTGCAGGACAATCCTCACTCGATCCTCGACGTGGCGGACATCGTCTACGTCGATCCGGTCAACACCGGCTTTTCCCGGATCATCGGCGACCAGCGGCGGGAACAGTTCTTCGGCGTCAACGAGGACATTGCCTACCTGGCGCGGTGGCTCGACGCGTTCGTCGGTCGACAGGGGCGGTGGACCAGCCCGAAGTACCTGATCGGCGAGAGCTACGGCACCAATCGGGTGTCGGGGCTTGCCCAGCGGTTGCAGGGGTCGCACTGGATGTACCTGAACGGTGTCGTCCTGGTGTCGCCCACGCCGCTTGGTGTGGAACGGGACGGGCCGGTCGGAGCCGGGCTGACCCTGCCTTACTACGCGGCGACGGCGTGGTATCACAAGGCCCTGGCTCCTGACCTGCAGGCGCGCGATCTCGACCAGCTGCTGCCCGAGGTGGAGAAGTTCACGGTCGATCAGCTGATTCCCGGCTTGGTCCGGGCCGGCTCGTTGTCCGAGGCCGACCGCGCCGCCCTGGTCAAGCAGTACGCCCGGTACAGCGGTCTGGGTGAGGACGTCGTGCGGCAGCATTCGCTGGCGGTGGGGACCTCGTTCTTCTGGAAGGAACTGCTCCGGTCGCGCGGGCTCACGGTCGGGCGGCTCGACTCACGCTATCGTGGCCTCGATCGGGAAGACGCGGGCGAGTCTCCGGATTTCGATCCGGCGCTGACCTCGTGGAACCACGCCTTCGCGCCGGCGATCAACCACTACCTCCGCGACCAGCTGGGCTGGAAGACCGATCTCCAGTATTGGCTCTTCGGTCCCGTCAATCCGTGGAACCGGACCGGCGATCAGACCGGCGCCAACCTCCAGCAGGCCATGGGGTCCAATCCCTATCTGCACGTGATGGTGCAGTCCGGGTACTTCGACGGGGGGACTCCGTACTTCGACGCCAAGTACACCATGTGGAACATGGATCCGGCCGGTCGGTTCCAGGATCGGATGGTCTTCAAGGGGTACCGCTCCGGCCACATGATGTATCTCCGTCAGGAGGACCTGGCGACGGCCAATGAGGACATCCGGGTGTTCATCGCCCGGACGATGCCGAAGCCCGGTCAGCCGGCCAAGCGGTAGCGACCCATGGTCCTCCTCCTCGACTTCCTGCTCGTGATGGCCCTGTTCATCAGCGCGAACATGGCGCTGGCCTGGGGCGAACTCGGCAGCTACCCGATGGGTGGCGACAAGAGCGGGCTGGCCGGGCTCGGTGGGGTCTTCCTGTTCATGCTGATCCGCTGGCCGATCCTGGCGCTTGCCCTGGTGACGGGCGCCTACCGCGGCGGCTACGCGGGCCTGCCGGGGTCGAAAGGGACCCAGGCGCTGGTGGCGCTCGGGATCCACCTCCTGCT
>JAEUJH010000152.1 GCA_016794825.1 Gemmatimonadota bacterium | reverse complement strand
CGCGCCAACGGCCACCTTGAGCACGTTCCGGGCGGTCCCGTCGGTCCGCCCCGGCACGATCCCGCTCGAGGCGCGCCATTCCCGGGCCACGCCCGTTGCCCCGCCCCGGCGCCGGAGAACGGCGGCCGAGCCGTCCCGTCGGGCCACGAACGCCACCCATTCGGCCTGGTCGCCGTCCAGGGAGCGGCCACCGAGGAAGAGGCCGTACTCCTCCTGGCTCGACCCCGGGAACAGGAAGAACTCGCTCTCCAGCTCGAACCGGCCCTCCGCGGTCAGGGAGGGCAGGAACAGGTTGCCGCCGGGGCCCATGGTGAGGTGGAACCCGGGCGGCATCTGGACGAACCACATGGCGTCGGCGCTGCCGGCCGCCTCCTTCTCCGTCCCGACCATCCGGGCCTGTCCGTCTGTCACCCAGCGCCACCCGGGCGGGGCGGTGAGTTGGGCGGCCAGGGCGCCCGGAATCAGAGTCAAGCCGAACAGCCAGGCAGCTGCGCGCATCGGAAGTCGCTCCTTGGTGTTGCCCTCTGTACCACCATTCGGCGGGATCCTTTGACCCCGTCCGGGCCGATCCACCCTATCGGCGGGTCAGGATCAGCGTCACGCTCCCGGTCCGGGTGGCATCGGAAATGGTGATGAAGGACCGGAGTTCCGGCGGGTCCGCGGTAAAGAACACGCCGTCCAGGTACGTGTCGGCCGTTTGGTTCAGGCGGACGACATCACTGCTGACCTCGAAAGTCCCCGCCAGGTCGTGATCGACCGACGTGAGCTGGACGCCTGGCACCGCGGGAACGATGATCCGTCCCGCCGTGGTCCCGTCGGCCCGGAGTTCGAGGTCGACCGACGCCCCCCGGGACAGGAGTTCGGTCGTGGCCCCGTTGATCTGGACCGAGAACGTGGTGGCCTGGTAGCGGCCTGCCACCTCCTGGGGCCCCACCGACCCGTCGCCGCAGCCGGCGGCTCCCAGCAACGCCGCTGCCACCCACACCCGCGCCGCAACCCCCATGACGCCTCCCAGAACGGAATGAAAAGAGCCGGGGGAAACCCCCGGCTCCTTCAAGATACCTCCCCAGCCGCCCGACGTCAGACGCCGTTGGTTTCCCGGGTCGGATGGGGCCAGCAGGTCGTGGTGCCGTAGAGCCGGTTGGTGAACGGATTGGATCCGACCTTCCACGGGAGGTTGTACCGGAGAAGGTCGTTCAACCGGTGGCCGCCCTCGAAGCTCAGTTCCATCTTCCGCTCGTTCAGCAGGTGGTTGAGCGCGTCCTGCTTGGTGGTGGCGGTGAGCGGCGGAAGATTGACGTCGGTCTCGGCCCGGCGTGCGTTGAGAATCGCCATTCCGGCCGAGATCTGGTCCTGCTGGATCAGGGCCTCGGCCTTGATGAGGTTCGCCTCGATCTTGCTGGCGAGCCGCATCGGCGAGGTGAGGCCGGAGTACTTCCGGGTCACCCAGAGCCGAACTTCCGAGTTGAACGCCCCGCGCCCGGCGTCGATGACCTTGGGACGCGGGTCGGCCAGGCTGCGGAAGGCGGTGGCCACGGTGTAAGCGCCCTGCTGCTCGGCCAACCGATACAGCTTGTTCCACCGCCGCGCGGTCTCCTGCCCCCGGTCGGCGTTCTTGTTGTAGCCGGCCGCCACCTGATCGGCAAAGGTCACGGCATCCGACCACTTCTTGAGGTCCATCTTGGTCCGGGCCATCCCGACCCGGGCCAGGTTGAGCATGTCGGTGTTGCCGCTGCTATTGGCGAGGGTGATGGCTTCCGCGAACTGGGCCTCGGCCTTGGCCAGTGC
>JAEUJH010000148.1 GCA_016794825.1 Gemmatimonadota bacterium | reverse complement strand
CGAACCCGGTCGAGGTCGTGGATGTCGACGAAGGTCGTCGAGATGCCCCACTTGGGGAGCGTGTAGGCAAACAGGTTGTAGGTCCCGCCGTAGAGCGTCTGGGACGAGACGATGTTGTCTCCCTGACGGGCCAGGTTCAGGATCGCGAGCGTCTCCGCGGCCTGGCCGCTCGCCACGCCGAGGGCCGCCGCGCCTCCCTCCAGCTCGGCGACGCGCTTCTCGAACACATCCGTCGTCGGATTCATGATCCGGGTGTAGATGTTGCCGAACTCACGGAGCCCGAACAGGTTGGCGGCATGCTCGGTGTTGTTGAAGACGTAGCTCGTGGTGGCGTAGATCGGCACGGCCCGGGCGTTGGTCGCCGGGTCGGGTGACTGGCCGGCGTGGATGGCAAGGGTGTCGGGATGGTACGTCATATCGGCATTCCTCAGGTCGAAAACGGTGGAAAACGAAAAGGCCCGGTTCACGAGAGTGAACCGGGCCGGGCGTCGGGTGCGGAAGGGCGGAGTCTAGCTTTGGTCCACCTGACCGGGACGCGTGCTGGCGCGGGCCACCCCCGAGGGGATGTCCATGCGACAACAACACATCATGCTCTGGCGCGAGCGGTCGGTCACGAGCGGGTCCTCGACTGGGGTCCGGACGATCAGCGGTCGCAAGCTAGGCCGGGCGCCTCGGGCGCGTCAAGGTCGGCCCGTCGTGGTGCTGGCGGCGGCGGTGTCGTAGAATTGGTGTTCCCGCGACAATCCGAGATCGACCGATGACCGGCAAGCTGTTGGCTCTCGTAGCCCTCCCGGCCGCACTGGCGGCCCAGGCTCCCACCAACCTCCCTCCGGCGGAACGGGCGTTCGTCGCGGTCGACGCGCCGATCGTCGCGCTCACCGGCGTCACCGTCATCGACGGCACCGGCGCCGCGCCCCGGCCGGATCAGACCATCGTCGTCCAGGGCGGAAAGATCAGCTGGGTGGGGCCGAGCGCCTCGGCGCGGATCCCCGAGGGCGCCCGGGTCCTCGCGCTGGCGGGTCACACGGTCATTCCCGGCCTGGTCGGCCTTCACAACCACACGTTTTATGGTGGCGCCAGCTGGCCCTACGTCCACCAGCCGGTCAGCGCGCCGCGACTCTACCTGGCCGCCGGGGTCACCACCATCCGAACCACCGGGAGCATCGCGCCCTACCAGGACATGATCCTGAAGCGCGCCATCGACGGCGGTGAGACCGTGGGGCCGCGGATGTACGTCACCGGTCCCTACATCAACGGGCCCGGCGGCAACCACGGCATCATGCACGAGATCGTCACCCCCGAAGCCGCCCGGCGCGAGGCCGCCTACTGGGCCGAGGAGGGCGCGTCGTGGCTCAAGGCGTACGATCGGATTACCCGGCCGGCGCTCAAGGCCCTGGTCGACGAGGCGCACAAGCGGGGCGTCAAGGTCACCGGGCATCTCTGCTCGATCGGGTATCGCGAGGCGGTGGCGGCCGGCATGGACGCGGTCGAGCACGGGCTCTTCGCCAATCAGGAGTACGATCCCGACAAGCGGCCGGACCAGTGCCCTGGCGTCAAGATGAGCGTGTTCGAGAACCTCGACCTCGAGAGCGCCGCCGTCAAAGCCACCTTCAAGGACCTGGTCGACCACCGGGTGGCAATGACGTCCACGGTGGTGATCATCGAGGGCCTGATGGCCAACCGGCCGCCGATCGAGCAGCGGACCATGGACGTGCTGTACCCGCCCGCCCGGGAGGCGTACCTCCAGGCGCGGGCCCACATGGCGAGCCCGGAGGGGAAGGGCTCAGCCGTCACCGAGGCGGCCTTCAAGAAGATGCTGGCCTACGAGCTGGCGTTCGTGCGGGCCGGCGGGCTGCTTGGGGCCGGCGTCGATCCGAGCGGCATCGGCGGCGTTCCGGCGGGCCTGGGCGATCAGCGGAACTACGAACTCTTCCTCGAGGGCGGCTTCACGCCGGTCGAGGCGATTCAGGTCCTTTCCGCCAACGGCGCCCGGATCCTGGGCGAAGCCGACCGGTTCGGCACCATCGCCGCCGGCAAGGCGGCAGACCTCGTCGTCATCAACGGCGACCCGGTGGCGCGGCCGGCGGAGATTCGGAATGTGACGCTGGTGTTCAAGGAAGGCGTGGGGTACGACTCGGCCAAGCTGATCGCCTCGGTCAAGGGAATGGTCGGGCTACGCTGAGGCGTTTGGCTGCCCGGCTGTCGCTGGTCGGGCTGGTTGCTGCGTGCAGGCAGTCGGGGCCGCCGGAACCGGCGGCTTCCGACGCCATCGCGATTCCGATTGTTCGCCTCTCCGATCTCGAGCAAGTCACCTTTTCTCGACTGGTTCCGACGCTGTCGTTCTCGATTCCCGGGAGCGACTCCTTCCCCCTGTCACCCAACGTCCAGGCCGTCTTCGCGCCCGACTCGACGCTCTGGGTTACGGCTGGAACCAGGATCCTGGTTTTCGACGTCGGCGGGCGACTGGTCCGCGTCGTGGGGCGGACCGGCGATGGGCCGGGTGAGTTCCGGTTGATCCAACACCTCGGCCTCGGGGCTGACGGTTTGCCTTTCGCGACCGACTTTGGATCGGGACGGATGGCGACCTTTGCGCCGTCCGGCGAAGTGGTGCGGACGATCCCGAGAGTCGGTCGGGACGCCGGCGTTGGAATCGTTCCACTGACGGTTCTCGCGGATCGGAGGATCCTGGCCGGTCATTGGCAACAACGCCCCAATCGCGGCGCCACGGTTGCCGCCCCCCTCGGCACGGAGTCACGAGACCCCGCGCCATTGCTCGAGCTTGATTCGACCGGGACTCCGATCGCGACTACCGGGCCGTGGAGTGGTCTCGAGCGGGCTCGGGTCGCGATGGACGGCTCGGGCTCCGACCTCGTGGTTCCTTTCGCCCGGACGGCGCTGATGGTGGGGCGCGAGGGCATGGTCGCGGTCGCGGCGACCGACTCGGTCGACGTGACACTGTTCGAGGGTACTCGCCCGACGCTCCGGCTGATGGCATCCGTCCAGCGACGGCCACCGACCGCCACGGAACGAAGGGAGTGGGAATCGGCCCTGAAGGAGCAGGCGCCGGACGTGGCCGCCGACTATCTCCTGGCAATCCGAGGACTTCGAGGGGATGCCGAGTTCCCGGCCATCGGGGCCATCCGGGTGGACCGGAGCGGGAATCTGCTGATCGGGGGGTATGTCACCAAGACCGGTCTGCGGCGAACCTGGCGGGTATTCTCCCGCGCCGGAAGTCCGGTGGGTCAGTTCGAACTGCCGTCCTACGTCGATCCCCTCGTTCCCGGGCCGTCCGAACTGCTGGATGTTCGCGATGATCGGATCGCGGTCCTGAGGGTGACTGGTGACGAGGTCGCGGTCGAAGTCCTGGTGCTGTCGCGGCCCTGAGGGCCGAAGGTCAGTCGGCCCGAAGCGAGTCCTGCGGATTGACCCGCAGCGCCCGCCGGGCCGGCAGCGCGCACGCCAGCACCGCCACCCCCGCCAGCATGACCGCTGCCACGGCGACGATCCTCGGATCATCGGGCGCCACGCCGTACACCGAACTTCGAAGCAGCCGCGCCACCCCGTACGTCGCCGCCGCGCCCGCCAGGAGGCCGATGATCGGGAATCCCATTCCCTCGCGGATGACGAGCCGGAACACCGCGGCCGGCGAAGCGCCGACGGCCATCCGGATCGCGATTTCCCGATCCCGCTGACTCACCGCGTACGCCACCACCGCGTAGATCCCGGTGGCCGCGAGGAGCAGCGCCAGCGCCGCGAACCCGCCATAGAAGAACGCGTCGAACCGATTGCGGGACCACGAGGCTCCGATCAAGCTCTCCAGCGGTCGGACCTCGCGGAGCGGCACGTTGGGCTCGACGGCGTGGATGGCCGCGCGAATCCCGGCCAGTGCCAGGGTCGGCGCGCCCTCGGTTCGGACGAAGTAGGTGCGCCATCCGTAGGTGAACTGCTGGTACGAGGTGTAGAAGCTCGCCAGGTTCGGTTCCCGATCGAGCGGCCGGTACTTCACGTCGCCGACGATCCCGATGATCTCCGCGGTCGAGTCCGGCCGATCGAACCCCCGGCCCGCGCCGAACCAGACCCGCTGGCCGATCGGGTCCATCCCGGGCCAGAACCGGCGCGCCGCCGATTCGCTGACGATGGCCACCCGTGGACGTCCCGCCCGATCCTGATCGGTGAAGGCTCGCCCCCGAATCAGCGGAATGCCGAGAGTCGCGAAGTGGTCGGGCCCGACGTAGTGCCGCAGGACCACGGGGGCCTGACCGGGCCCTGGCTCGGCCTGCCCCACGATCCGCACCGTGGTGCTGGCGCTCCCGCTCAGCGGGGCGCCGCCGTCGACGCTGGCGGACACCACGCCGGGAACCGAGGTGATCGCCGCCAGCATCCGGTCGATGAAGGCCGCCGCGCCGGTCGGGTCGAGATCCGATTCGGGCGGCTGGAGCGTGAACGTGAGCACCCGCGCCGACTCGACGCCCAGTGGCGTGGCCCGGAGTCGAGCAAAGCTCTCGATCATCAGGCTGCCGACCGCCAGCAGCAGGACGGCCAGCGCCGATTCGATCGCGACGATGAAGCCGCGGGCCGTCGGCCGGCGGAGCGACACGCCGGCGGCGCTCGCGCTCCGGACCCCGTCTCGGAGGTGGCCGGCCAGATCGCCACGCACGGTGGCCACCGCGGGGGCCCATGCGACCAGGATGATGGTCGCCGCCGTCACGGCCAGCCAGGCCAGGACGGTCCGCCAGCCGAACGCCGGATCGGAGAAGCTCGCGATCGAACCGTAGAAGCTGCCGGGCCCCCACGCGTTGATGGGGACGACGACCTTGCTCCCCGCCCAGGCCAGCGCCAGGCCGCCTACCGCTCCCACCATCACCAGCCCGGCGCCCTGGCCCAGATACCGACGGAAGAGGGCGCCCGCGTCGCTGCCGAGCGACAGGCGGACCGCGGCCTCTCGCCGCTGCGCGATCGCCCGGCCGAGCAGGAGGCTGGCGGTGTTGGCGCAGGCCAGGAGGTGGAGGACGCCGACCGCTCCGAGCAGCAGCCAGACCGCCCGGCGCCGCTCGGGCGCGAGCCGCGCCGTCCCGAGCGACGTCGCCGTGGCGCTCACCACGGTCGTCGAGTCGTCGTCGTCCGAGGGCACGGCTCGGGCAATCGACGGCATGACCGCCGCCAGTTCGGTCCGCAGGTCGGCCAATGTCCCCTCGCGGGGCAGCCGACCCACCAGGCTGATGAAGTTCTGGTTGGTGGTGAGGTACTCGCCGTAGCTGATCGAGGGGGCCATCGTGGTCGGGATCCAGAACTGCGCCGCGTCGGACACGCCCCGGAAGCCTTCGGGCAGCACCCCGATGATCGTGAGCGGGTGCCGATTGATCTCGATGATGCGGCCGATGGCGCCCGAGTCGGCCCCGAACCGCCGGCGCCAGAGTTCGTGGCCAAGGACGGCGACCGGGCTCCCGCCGGGCACCCGGTCCTCGTCCGGCCCGAACACCCGACCGATCGCGGGCGTCGCGCCGAGCAGGCCGAAGTACTCCGGCGATACCACTTCGCCCTGCAACGGCTCGGTCAGGTCGGTGCCGGTCAGGCTCACCGCGGTTGGGGTGACGTTGGCGATCCGGGTTTCGGGGCGGAGCGTGGCCCGGAGGCGCTGGATCCTGGGGTACGACCATCGTTCCGGACGGGACGTCTCGGTGGCGGACCGGCGGGTGCTGAACAGGAGGACGAGATCGTCGGCGGCGGGGAACGGGGGATCGCGCCACAGGGCCGCGTCGGCCACGCCCAGCGCGGTGGTGAGGGCCCCGACCCCGAGGGCGATGGTGACGGCGGACCCGAGGGCCAACCCGCGAGCACGGAAGATCCAGCGGATCATGGGGAGACCGGCGTCCGGAAAAGGGCACTCCTTGGACGCCGGCCGCGCTCCCCGGGTTTACGGCTCAGCTGGACGGCGGGGTCAGCCCCATCATCCGGATGTAGGTGATCAGATTCCCATAGTGCAGGTTGCTGTGCCCGATGTTGGCCATCAGCGGCGGCAGGGCGCCGGTGGCGTAAACCGCGTTGCACTGGGCCGTGGCCTGGGCCAGCTTGCCGGACACCGTGGCCTTGTCGGTGGGGCCCTTCTCGATCGGATCGGCCCACTCGACCTTCTTGCCCGCCGCCCGGGCGCAATAGAACGTGTACGAATCGGCGACATGCGCCACCATCTGGCCGAAGGTCCGGACCGTGGCCACGGGTCGGTAGCTCCACTTGTCGGCCGGGACCAGATCGGCCGCCTTGGTAATCCACTCCGACACTTCGGAAAACCCGGCCTTGACCAGGGTGGCGGGGTCCGCGCTCGGCTGGGCCGCCGCCGGGGCGGTCAGCAGGGCGCCAAACAGGACCATCGGGACGGCACGCATCGGCATCGCTCCAGGCATTGAGGGGTGATGCCAGACCGAACGGAACCACCGGGCGGGAGTTTCAGACCCCGCCCGGATCGAGTTGCGCTACGGGAACCGGATCTTGACCGGCGCGTTGTACCGCTGGTTGATCTCCCCGAGTTCGGCGCCGAAGTTGAGGGCGCCCCAGCACCAGGTGCCGTCCGCCGCCCGCCCGCAGGTAAAGGTGCCCCCGCTCAGCGCGGTGAAATGTCGGCCCCCGTGGACGGCCACCGGCGTCGACTGGTCCTGTCGTCCCTGGGCGCCGCGGGGCGGCGTGCCGTCGCCGTTGCGGCCGTGAATGCCCCAGCACCAGGCGGTCTGATCCGTGGCCAGCGCGCAGGTCCCGGCCGTCTGACCCGCCACCGCGACGAACGACCGCGAACTCACGACCTTGACCGGGCTCGTGCGGGTGACGGTCGAGCCGTCGCCAAGCTGGCCGAACGTGTTGCGTCCCCAGCACCAGACCTCCCCGTCGGCCTCGAGGCCGCAGAAGTGGTCGAGGCCTCCGGTGATCGCCGTGAACACGTGCCCCGAGGCCACCCGGGCGGGAGGCGTCTGTTCGCCGAAGCACCAGGTCTCGCCGGAGGCGGTCAGACCGCAGGCCTGGGGCGCGCCTAACGCCAGCTCGACGAACGGCGGCACCGAGGTGACCTGGACCGGGGTCAGATGCCGGATGGGCGGATTGCCGTTGCCGAAGCTGCCGTAACCCCAGCACCAGGCCGACCCGTTCGCCTCGAGGCCGCAACTGAAGGTGGCCTGGCTGCCCGGTCCGCCCAGCTTGCCCGCGTAGATCTTGGTGAAGGTCTTCCCGCCGCTCACCGCCACGGGGGTCGCCTTGTCGATGGTGGTGCCGTCGCCGAGCTGCCCGTAGACGTTCTCGCCCCAGCAGTACGCCTGGCCGGCGCCATTGAGCGCGCAGGCCCGATGGCCCCCGACCGACAGCGCGGTGAAGGTGTGGCCGCCCAGGACGGGTTGCGGAATCGGCTGCCGCGTGGTCTTGATCCCGTCGCCCCGCTGGCCGTACTCCCCGCCGCCCCAGCACCACACCGAGCCGTTGGTCCGGAGGAGGCAGGCGTGGTTGAGCCCGGTGCCCGGGGTGCCGACGACCAGCGGGTACGGGGGCACCACGGTCAGGCTGACACCGGTCTGGTGGCCGTCGACCAGCGCGCCGATCAGCACCTGACCGAGTCCCGTGCCGGTGACGATGCCGTCGGTGGTCACGGTGGCCCGGGTCGGATCGAGGGTCGAATAGGCGACGGGCAGGCCGAGCAGGTAGTTGCCGGCCGCATCCTGAGGCCAGGTCGTCAGGGCCACGGTGTTGCCAAGCTCCACCTCACCGTTCGACGGCTCGACCAGCGCGGTGACGGTGGTCGAGGTGGTGCCCGTGACGGTGACCACGGTCGTCCCGGTGATTCCTTCCGAGGTGGCGGAGATGGTCGCGGTGCCGGGACTGATGGCCGTCACCTCGCCGGTCTGGGCCACCGAGGCAACCGCCGCGTTGCTGCTGGCCCAGGCAATGGTCCGGTGCTGCGGACTGAGGGCGGCACCGCTCGAATCCTTGAGCGTCGCCGTCAGCGCGACCTTCTGCCCCGTCGGGACCGAGGGCCCCGCCGGCGCGACGGTGACGGCCTTGACCGGGATCAGGGCCACCACCACCTCGGTGGTGGCGCTCCGATCGAAGTTGATCGAGTCGACGTAGACGTCCACCTGGTTCGGCTTGCCGTAGTTGTAGCTGCCCAGGTAGCAGCGCTGCTGGCACCGGATCCACTGGCGAATGGTGGCGTGCACGAGGTACGGTCCGCCGGGAATGACCCCGCTGACCACGCCGGTGTTCGACACCGGTGCCCCGGCTGGCGAGGTCCACGTCGTCTCCAGGCCGGACATCGGCGCGCCGTTCTGGTCCAGCGCCTGCGCCGTCAGCTGGCGGGTTTGGCCGAAGAACACCGTTGGGTGGGCCGGCGTCAGCGCGACCTGGGTCAGGAAGGGCGAGAACGCCACGCCGTAGGAACTGAACGAACTGGTCTGGGCCCGAACCGTCCGCTCCGGGGTTCCGGCGGTGCTGCCCGGGAGCGGCACCCAGACGCCGTTGGTGTAGCGGCTCAGCGTCATCAACGCCTGGGTGCTGTCGATGTCGGCGGTCTGGTACTTGAACTCGAGCGTGACGGGCTGCGCGAACGTCGTGCCGCTCGGCCCCAACTCGTACGCCGTGTTGGCCACCAGACCCGCCGGCGACGGCGGCGACGCGATCGGAGTCACCGAGATGGGCGTGGCCGCGCTGAGGGCGCCGGGCGGGATGATCAGCCTGGCGTTCCCGCCCGCGGCCAGGATGGTGCCGCCCGCCGCCCCGATGACCGCGCCGTCCCGGACCCGGATCCGCGCCGTGGCGGTCCGGCCCTCGCTCGTGGCGGTGATGTCGGCGGCGCCGGCGGCAAGGCCGGTGACCAGTCCGTCGCCCGACACCGACGCCACCGTGGTGGCGCTCGACTGCCAGGTCACGGCCCGGCCCGTCAGCGCGTTCCCCGCGGCATCGCGCGGGGTGGCGGAGAGCTGAACGGTCTGCTGCGCCACCAGCAACGCCGAGTCCTGACTGAGGACGATGGAGGCCACGCTGGCGGGGGGCGGCGGAGGGGGTGGCGCCGGTGGATTGGGTCCTGATGCGGAGCCGCCACAGCCAATGGCGCCGATAGCCAGAAGAACGGGAAGCAGGACGGCCGGTCGCATCGTTCGGGTTTCCTGAGGAGGTCTGCCGAGTCACGCGCAGACCCGTCCCGAATCGGCTCATGCCCGAACCGGCTCCGTCCGGCCTACGCCCCCCCGGGTTCGGGCGGTGGGGTCCGACTGAAGCCGGTGGCCTCCTCGAAGGCGTGCCCTAGTTGGAGAACCCCCCAGTCGTCCCGGTGCCGCCCGACGATCTGGAGCCCGACCGGGAGGCCCTCCGTCGAGAACCCCGCCGGGACCGACAGGGCGGGGTTGCCGACCGCGGAGATCAGGTAGCACGACCGCATCCAATCGAGGTAGGTCTCCGACGGCTGGCCGCCGACCTCCGTGGGGTACGGGATGGTGACGTCGAACGGGAGGACCTGGACCGTCGGCAAGATGAAGAAATCGAACCGCTCGAAGAACCGGCGGACCCGGTGGAACGCCTGGGTCCGGAGGACCTCGGCCCGCGCCACTTCGGGGCCGGTCAGGCGGAGACCCTGCTCGACGTTCCACCGGACGGTGTCCTTGAGCTGATCGGGGCTGCGGCGGTACTCGGCGCCCAGGGCCATCTCGAAGTACCAGGCCCGGAGGATCCGGAACGCCTCGTCCAGGCCGCTCAGGTCCGGGGCGGCGTCCTCCACCGTGGCGCCGAGAGCCTCGAACGTCGCCCGCTGGCGATCGACCACCGCCAGGACCTCGGCGTCGTAGCGGAGGCCGCATCCGCCGGTCCAGGCGATCCGGACGCCCTCCCAGGATCTGCCTAACGGTCTCCGGAAGGCGTCGCCGGGGTCGTCCAGGGCGATCGGCGACCGGTCATCCGGCCCGGCCAGCGCGCTCAGGAACAGCGCCAGATCCTCGACGCTGCGGGCCATCGGCCCGTCGACGCCGAGGGTAAACCAGCCGAGTTCACCCCGGGAGGGAACCCGGCCGGGCGAAGGTCGCAGCCCGACGACGTTGCCGAAGCTGGCGGGGTTCCGGAGCGACCCGCCCATGTCGCTCCCGTCGGCGATCGGGAGCAACCGGGCCGCCAGCGCCGCGGCCGCCCCGCCGCTCGACCCCCCGATGGTCCGGTCGAGCGCGTACGGATTCCGGGTGGCGCCGAACACCGGGTTGAAGGTCTGGGAACCGGCGCCGAACTCCGGCGTGTTGGTCTTGCCGACGCAGATCGCGCCGGCCCGCCGACAACGTTCGACCAGCAGGCTGTCCGCGGCCGGGACGAGATTCCGGTAAATGGGCGACCCGTACGTCGTTCGGATCCCGGCCGTCTCCTGGAGGTCCTTGTGCGCGATCGGAAGCCCGTGCAGCGGACCGACGGGTTCACCGCGCGCCAGCAGGGCGTCGGCGGTGTCGGCGGCGGCCAGGGCCCGCTCGGGCACCAGCGTCACGATCGCGTTGATGGTCGGGTTGATTCGCTCGATCCGCTCGAGATGTGCCGTCACCACCTCGCGGACCGAGGCGTGCCGTTCGCGGATCAGGCGCGCCAGGTCGGCGGCGGATCGAAAGCAGAGGTCGGTGGACAGGGGGACGGCCTGGATCGGATTCCGGAGTATCGGTCGGGCGCGTCGGGGTCGCAAGCGGGTGGACGTCGCGACGAGGCCCCTCGATTGACACGGTCGGGGAGGTCCCCGACCTTGCGGGTGGCGGCAAGCACCACCCTGGAGTTCGATCCGAACCACGAGGAGTCTCTTGATGCCCGTCCCGGCCCGCCCGAGGCGTTCCGTCCATGACTGACCGGATCCAGACGGCTCAGGTCGAGGTGCCGGCCGACTTCATCGACCTCGGCGTCGGTCAACCGGGTCAATCGCTGCTGCCGCTCGATCTGATCCGGCGGGCGGCCACCCACCGCCTCGGCGGCGACGCGACCGGCTACCTCCAGTACGGCGCGGAACAGGGCGACGGATACTTCCGCGCGGCGCTGGCGTCGTTCCTGACCGCCTCGCACGGAACCGAGGTCGGGCCCGACGCGCTGTTCGTCACCGCCGGCGCGTCGCAGGGACTCGACCTGGTGAGCACCCTGTTCGCGCCCCCGGGGTCCACGATCTGCGTCGAGGAACCGTCCTACTTCCTGGCCCTCCGGGTCCTTGCCGATCACGGCTTCCGGATCGTCGGCCTTCCGACCGACGCGCAGGGCCTCCTCGTCGACGGTCTCGAGCAGCGGTTGGCGGCGCTCCGCCCCGCCTTGCTGTACCTGATCCCGACTTTCCAGAACCCGACCGGCGCGACGCTCCCGCCCGATCGGCGCGACCGGGTGGTGGACCTCGCCCGTCGGTACGGAACCCTGGTCGTCGCCGACGAGGTGTACCACTGCCTTGGTTACGACGGCGCGGCTCCGGCGTCGTTCGGGCGTCACGTCGACGGCGGCGGGGTGCTGTCCCTTGGCTCGTTCTCGAAGATCCTGGCGCCCGGGTTGCGGCTCGGCTGGATCCACTCGGATCCGCCGACGGTTCGGCGGCTGGTGGGGTGCGGATTGCTCGACAGCGGCGGGGGACTCAATCCCTTTGCCTCGGCCGTCGTTCGCTCGGTACTCGAACTCGATCTGCTGCGGCCCCACATCGACCACCTCCGGGCCACGTTTCGCGCCCGGATCGCCGCCATGGCCGAGGCGCTGCGGCGCCACCTTCCCGACGCGGACTTCGAACGGCCGGCTGGCGGGTACTTCTTCTGGGTTCGGCTGCCAAATGGCCTCGACGCGGAGCGGGTCTTGCCCGTCGCGGAGGCACTGGGCGTCGGGTTTCGACCGGGGATCCGGTTCTCGAGTTCGGGAGGGCTTCGCGATCGGCTCCGGCTGTCGTTCGCGTTCTACGACACCGAGGCGCTGGTGGAGGGGGTTCGGCGGTTGGGCCAGGCGGTGGCCAGGGTCCGGCAGGCCGATCGAGGGCCCGCGGCTCAGTGCATGTGACGTCCCGGGGTCCCGCCTAACGCCCGGTCGTGCTGCCGCTCGAGCTGGGTCCGGATCGCCGCGCTGGGCGCCCCGGCGGCGTAGAGGCGGCGTAGCGCTTCCCACTCCTGGATGGCGCGGTCGGCCAGGCTGGCCCGGGTGGCCCGGTCGCCGGCTTTCTCGGCTGCCCGGAGCCGGGGCACCAGGGCCTGAATCGCGGCCCGCCGCGCCGCGAGCGAGTCGGCCAGGCCGGGCATCGTCGAGACCGCTTCGACCAGACGGGCATAGGGCAGGATGGCCCCGAACGACTCGCCGAGCGCCAGGGCGAGCGCCCGCGTCTTCCGGGCCCGGGCCGGCGTCGCCAGGTCGGTGGCGCGGGGCAGGGTCAGGCCGGCAATGGAATAGGGAAGCGCCACGTTGTCGTGCGCGAACGGTCCCTCTGGATTGGGCACCGTCCACGCATGGACCATCGCGATCTCGGGTGGACGGGGTGCCCCGCCGCGGGCGCGGCAATCCGCCTCGCCATCCGCGAGGGCGACGCCTTCGCCGGGGACCACCGCGCACGGCTGGTGGAGGTGCCAGGGCGCGGGCATCCCGCCCAGATCGTCCGGCATCGGGGTGTCGCGGTTCATCCGGCGGCTGTAGGCCAACCCGACCGGTCGCCACCCGCCCTCGGTCGGGGCATACATCACGAAACTGGGCGATTCGAGGTCGGGCGAACCGCTGAACACTCGCCAGGAGTGGAGCCAGTGCTGGCCCTGGAACGGCGTCAGGTCCACCATCCGCCCGATCCGAAGCGGGCCGAACCCGTCGGCGCGGGCGGCGGCGGTGTCGGCGTACCGGGCCGCGACCTGACGAGTCCGAGCCAGCACCGTATCAGGCTCGGTTGACGGAACCCCAAACAGGAGAAGAAACGCCAGCATGCGGACCGCGCTCCGGTGAACGCCCGGTGGAGCCGGGGTCCCGCAATCTAGCCGACCCCCCGGGTCAGGCCTTGGTCCAATCCATCAACCAGGTCTCCTGCCAGGTCTTGCCGCCGTCGTGCGAAACGGCCTGATGCCACCGATGGGACTGCCCGGTAATCCGGTCCCAGACGCCGCGGACCATCATTGGCTTGTCGCCGTCCTGCTCCTCCGACGTGAAGGTCCCGACGCCGTTCTCGAACCCGCCGGTGGTGCCGGGCGTGGTGAGGACGCCGCTCTTGGCGTTGACCCAGAAATCGGACCAGATCTTCTTCTCGACGTCGAGGAGCCGGAGTCCCATGCCGTTGAAATCGCGGGCCGGAATTCGCAGTTCCTCGACGCTGCCGATCCCGCCCAGGATGGTCCAGCAGGTGGCTTCGCCGGCAAACTCGTCCCACTCACCGCTCGGTTTGCGCCAGCGATGCGCGATCCGCCAGTTGCCGGCCAGGAAATCGAACTCGCCCGGCTTGCCGGGCGGGACCCGGCCGGGCAGCGGGCGGGCGGCCCGCTCGACGTCGGGTGCGAACGGTCGCCCGACCGCGAGACGGGCCAGGGCGAGGCCGGTGGCGGATTGGATCAGGGCGCGGCGGTCGGGGTTGGTGACCAGGTCGGACATGAGGGTTCTCGGAAGCGTGGGCTCCCAAGGTGGGACGCGCCGCCGCCCGCGCCAAGATCCATTCGGCGGTCGTCGGTGAGGCCACTTCCGGCCCCGGCGGCGCGCTCCCCCGGGGATCAGGCCCCCATCACCTTGCCGATCAGGGCCAGCGACGTTCCCGCGAGCCACCCCCCGTCCACCTCGAGGGCCGCCCCGGTGACGTACCCGGCGTCGTCGGAGGCAAAGAAGTGAATCGCCGCCGCGGCCTCGTCCGCGGTCCCGATCCTGCCTAACGGCGCCACCGTCTCGACGATGGCCAGTTCGGCCTCGGCGCCCGCCTGGTGGTTGATCGGGGTGTCGATGGTGCCCGGGCAGACGCAGTTGACCCGGATCCGGCGGGGCGCCAGTTCGGTCGCCGCCGATTTGCTGAGGCCGATCACGGCCCATTTCGAGGCCACGTAGGCGCCGTAGGTCGGGAAACTGCTCAGCCCGGCCAGGGAACTGACGTTGATGATGCTCCCGCCGTCGCGCATTCGGGCCACGCCGTGCTTGATGCCGTAGAGCACGCCGAAGAGATTGACGTCGAGGTGCCGCTGGAGCACCTCGCGCGTCAGGTTGGCCACCTCGAGTCCCGCGTCGCCGTGGCCCGCGTTGTTGACGACGATGTCGATGCCACCCTCCCGGTCCGCCACCGCGGTCATCAGGGCCGCCACATCCGCCTCGACGGCCACGTCGGTGCGATGGTAGGTGGCGCCGATCTCGCGGGCCAGCGCCGAGGAGTCGGACCGATTGGCGATGGTGACCCGCGCGCCCGCCGCCACGAACCGCCGCGCCGCCGCCAGGCCAATGCCCGACCCGCCGCCGGTAATGACCGCCACTTTGCCCGCCAGGGAAAACTGGGCCATGAGTCGTTTGCTCCGTTGGATCGATTGAGAAAGGGAGGGGTAGTGGACGGAATATAGGTCCGGTCCGGATGGCGGGAGGCGCCGGGGCCGGGCATATTGCCCTCATGCGGCAGCTGACCGTGTTCAACACCGTCTCGCTCGACGGCTACTTTGCCGACGCCGCGGGCGACATGAGCTGGGCCCACGCCACCGACCCCGAGTGGACGGCGTTCACCGCCGAGAACGCGGGCGGCGGGGCCGAGCTGGTCTTCGGGCGGATCACCTACCAGATGATGGCCGGCTTCTGGCCCACCCCGGCCGCCATGGCCGCGCTCCCCTCCGTGGCCGAGGCCATGAACCGGCTCCCCAAGGTCGTGTTCTCGCGGACCCTGGAGCGGGCGGAGTGGAACAACACCCGGTTGTTTCGCGACGACCTCGCCGCCACGGTGCGGCGGCTCAAGGCCGAACCCGGGCCCGACCTGCTGATCCTTGGCAGTGGGCGACTGGTGGCGCAGCTGACGCAGGAGGGGCTGATCGACGCCTTTCAGATCGTGGTCAAGCCGATCGTCCTCGGCGCGGGCCGGACGATGTTTGCCGACGTGACCGCGCGACCGCTCCTCCGTCTGACCCGGACCCGATCGTTCGGCAACGGCAACGTCGTGCTCTGGTACGAGCGCTGATCCGGCCCCACCGCCCGTCGCCCCTCGCTTGAACGGAACTCCACCATGGCCATGACCCTGTTCTCCTGTCGCGCCGGACGGCTGACGCTGCCCGAGCCGGGCTTTGCCCTGGTGAGCCGCGAGGATGGCGGCAACCTCGTCGTCTGGCCCGCCCGACCGGTCTGGGAACGCAGCGAACTCACCGCCGCCGAACTCGCCGGCTGGTCGTACCTGGTCGCCGCGGTCGGACACGCGATGCTGACCGTGCTGCCGCAGCTCGAGGGCGGCTGCCTCAACTACTGGGAAGCCGGCAACTGGGCCCTCAACGACGCCGCCGATCCACCCGGCCGGAAGGATCCCCGTCGCCATCGGAATGTCCATCTCCACCTGCTCGGCCGGAGCCCCACCGCCACCGCCCCGACTCACCGGTTCGGCGAGGCACCGGTCTTCCCCCAGTTTGCCGAGCGGCTCACCTGGTCGGCCGGGTTCGGCCGGCTCGAACCGGCCGAGTGCGTCGCGATCGTGACTGAAACCGAGCGGCGGCTCCGGGAGTATTACCAGGTGCCGGCCGCCGACCTGTCACCCTGGCATCCCTGTCCGAAATGCGGCTACCCGATCGTCGGAAACGCGGCGTCGTAGCCCCCGGAAGGCTCTCCCCTTGAACTACTAGGGGGCCGTGATATCTTCCCCTAGTACTTCAGGGGAAGACCCATGGCCGACCATTCCGTCCCGGTGCTCAAGGGCACCGTCGATCTTCTCATCCTCCGGGCCCTCGCCGTCCAGCCGACCCATGGGTACGGGGTCATGCGCTGGATCGAGGAGGCCACCGGCTCCGTCATTCAGGTGGACGAAGGTTCGCTCTATCCGGCCCTCTACCGGCTCGAGGACCGGGGCTGGGTCAGTTCGGACTGGGGCGTGTCGGAGAACAACCGGCGGGCCCGGTTCTACCGCCTGACGCCCGCGGGCCGGAACCAGCTCAAGGTCGAGTCTCGCGAGTTCCTCCGCTTCGCGGAGGCGATGTACCAGGCTCTCCAGGCTCCCACCACCGGCTGACCCGATGCGCGACGACCCGCTGTGGCAGCGCTACTGGCGCTACCTCTCGGCCCGGTTCCGGCCGGAGGTCGACGACGAGCTGGACTTTCATGTCGAGATGCGCGCCAAGGAACTGGAGCGGCAGGGATTCACGCCTGACCAGGCGCGGCGGGAGGCGGTCCGGCGGTTTGGCGATCGGCGCCGGATCCGGGCCACGCTCCACCGCATCGAAGAGAAACGAGGACGACGAATGACGCTGGCGTTTCGGCTCCAGGAATTGTGGCAGGACGTCCGCTACGGGGTTCGGGGCCTGCTCAAGCGGCCCGGCTTCACCGTGATGACGGTCAGCTCTCTCGGTCTCGGCATTGCCGCGGCCACCGTCGTGCTCAGTCTCATTGACGCGTTCCTGCTCCGCCCGCTGCCGGTCCGGCACGCCGATCGTCTGGTGGTGGTCGGCTCGTCCAACCGGGCCCTGGGGCAGATGGCCGCCCAACTGCTGAGCCCGCCGACCGTGCGGGATCTGGCGGATCGCACGGACCTGTTCGAGGACGCGGCGGGGGTCACCATCCTGGCGGGCGCCATTCGCGTCCCCGGCGCCGAGTCGGGCGAGCGGGCCATCTTCCTGGCTGCCACCGGCACGTACTTCTCGGTGCTCGGGGTTCCGGCGGCGCGCGGCCGAATGTTCACCCTGGCGGACGACCGCGACCGGGCTCGGGTGCTGGTCCTGACCGACAAGGCCTGGCGGACTCGGTTTGGCGCCGATCCCGGCATCGTGGGTCGGACGGTCCTCGTCAACACCCTTCCCTTCGAGGTGATCGGGGTGACGCCACCCGGGTTTCACGGGACGGAGCACCTCTTCCAGGTGAGCGGGTTCGTGCCGGCCGGTGTCGTGCCGTCGCTCGAGAACACTCCGGTCGAGGTGGCGGAACGCATCGATGCCGGCCGGTACAGCCTGATCGCGCGGCGCGTGGCCCACCGGTCGATTGGCGACATCCGGGCGGCTTTGACGCTGATGTCCGCGCGGCTGGAATCGGAGTATCCGGAAATCGGCGACGGGTTTCGACTGGTGGCGTATCCCGAGTCGCGGGCCCGGCCCGCCCTGGCGGCCGCGAACGGCACCGTCATGGCCGGCGTGGTGTTCGCGGTCCTGGCGCTGTTGGTGCTGCTGACCGCCGCGGTCAACGCCACCAACCTGATCCTGTCGCGGGCCACGACGCGCCAGCAGGAACTGGCCGTCCGCCAGGCGCTTGGCGCCTCGAGGGGAAGACTGGTGATGCAGCTCCTGACTGAGACCCTGATCCTGGCCCTCCTTGCCCTGGCCGCGGGTTGGGGACTGGCTGCGGTGGCGATCGGCGGCCTCCGTTCGATTCCGCTCTCGTTCGGCGGGATGACGATGTCGTGGGGACTCGGGCTCGACCACCGGGTGTTCCTGATGGCGGTGGCGGTGACGCTCTGCACCGGGGTGGTTGCCGGGATCGGGCCCGCCCTCTCGGCCTCCGCGTTCGCCCTCCAGGCGCGGATTCGCGAGGGGGGCAGGGCGGGCACCAGCGGGCGGGGTCGGCGGATCCGGAGCGGTCTGGTGGTGGTGCAGGTGGCGGCGTCGGTGGTGGTGCTGGTCAGCGCTGGCCTCTTCGTCGTCAGCGCCAAACAGGTCGAGAAGGTGGACCTTGGCATCCGGTCCGATCACCTCCTGTCGCTTGGTCTCGATGCCTCGCTGGCGCGCTACGACCGGGCCAGCGCGACGGAGGCGATGGTTCGGATCGAACGAGCCGTCGCGGCCGTCCCCGGGGTTCAATCCGTGGCCTGGTCGACCGCCGTTCCGATCAAGAAGGGCGCGAGCGACATGTTCGAGGTCCAGTCGGAGGTCGCGGGCCAGACCAGCCGAGACGGAACGGTGACCCTCTTCGGTGGCACCGTCGGTCCCTCCTACTTCGAGACGATGGGCATCCCGATTCTCGAGGGACGGGCCTTTACCGAGGCCGACGACTCGACCCGGAAGGGCGTCGTGATCCTGAACCAGTTGGCGGCGGAAAGGCTCTTTCCCGGGCAGCCGGCCCTCGGCCGGACCGTGCGACTTTCCGGGTCCGACCGGCCCCTCGAGGTCGTCGGGGTGGCCCGGAACGGGCTCTACATGATCATCGCCGAAGCGCCCCGCGCCTACGCCTACGTCCCGATGGCGCAGCGATATCAGCCGGCAGTCTATCTGACTGTCCGGACCACCACCGAGCCGAACGACCTGATCCCGGCCGTCCGGAAAGCGATCCAGGCCGCCGACCGGCAGTTGGTGCCGTTCGACGTGCAATCGGTCGACGAAATGCTGGAGACCAGCCCGAACGGCATGCTCGTGTTTCGGGTGGTGGCCACCTTCGCGTCGGTGATCGGAATGGTGGCCGTGGTGCTCACGCTGGTGGGGCTGTACGGCGTGATCTCCTACTCGGTGTCCCAGCGGACTCAGGAAATCGGGCTCCGGATGGCGCTCGGGGCCAGTGACCGGACGGTGGTTCGTTCCATCGTGGCGGACGGCGCCCGCCTTGCGGGAATCGGCATCGGGCTAGGTCTGGTCGGGGCGATCCTCCTGACCCGGGCACTCGCCAACCTCCTCGTCGGCGCCCGGTCGCTGGATGGGGTGATTCTCGCCCTCGTGGCCGTTGGGCTCGGAGCCGCGGCCTTGGTGTCAGCGTACCTCCCCGCGCGGCGGGCGGCGCGGATCGATCCAGTGGCGGCCATTCGCAGCACGTAGCTTTCGAAAGCCCTGCTCAGGGGTCCCTTCTGGCCGCCCAGCCGGTGGGGGCGCGGCACGGTCTCCTCCCTGGGGCACTCCATTTGAGGACTTGTTCGGGCGGGCCCAGGCCATTCCGTTGGCGGACCGGTTCGGGGGCGGATTAGGTTTTCCGTTCCCCCGATGCCGCCGATGGAGGTTTCCATGCCAGCCCTGATCAACCCGGCCGGCCGATGACTGCTCAGACGCCCGGTACCGGCGGGTTTCTGCTCCGCCAGTTCGACATCGCGTGGCAACTCGCCTCCTACCATCTCGACGGGCTCACCACCGACGAGTGCCTCTGGCGCCCGGCGACAGTCGGCCTCGAACTGCGTCGCCAACCCGATGGGACCTGGCGGGCCGACTGGCCGGATCGCGAAGGGTACGACATCGGTCCGCCGACCATCGGGTGGCTCACCTGGCATATGACCTTCTGGTGGCGGATGGCGCTCGACCATTCCTTCGGCGACGCCACGCTCACCCGCGAAGCCATCCACTGGCCGGGCAGCGCCGAAGCCGTCCGGGCCGTCCTCGATGACTGCCACGAGCGATGGCGGGCCCGGATCGCCGCGCTCACCGAGGAGGAACTTCGCTCGACCGCGCGGACCAAGTGGCCGTTCCAGGACCATCCGTTCGGTGACGTCGTGGCGTGGGCCACGATCGAGCTGATGAAGAACGCCGCCGAAATCGGCTACGCCCGGTTTCTCCACGGCGCGAGCAAGGCATCGAAGCCGGGCGGGTGAGTCCGACCCGGAATCGACGCCGCCCGCGGGGCAACCTCGTGGCGGCGGACGGGTGCCCGGCCGGGTGGCTGGTGGTGACGATGAATGCCGACGGCGCGGTCGTGGCCGAGGTCCTCGACACGGCGTCGCTCCTGGCCCGCCTTCCCGGCACCCGGGTCCTGGCGATCGACCTGCCGATCGGCTTGAACGAGTGCGGCCCCCGGGACTGCGACGTGGCGGCGCGACGCGAGCTGGGGCGCCACGGCGGCAGCAGCGTCTTCCCGGCGCCGGTTCGCGCCGCCCTGGCTGGCGCCGACTACGCCGACGCCTGTCGCCGGTCGGCGGAGGTGTCGGGCAAGCGGCTGTCGCGCCAGACCTGGGGCATTGTCGGTCGGATCCGGGACGTGGATCGGGCCTTGCGGCGGGCCGGATCCCATCGTGGTCGGGTGTTCGAGGTCCACCCCGAGCTGAGTTTCCGGCGCTGGCGCGGCTCGCCGATGCCGGCCGGCAAGAAGACCGCCGCCGGCCTCCGCGCCCGCCGCCGACTGACCGACGCCCGTTTTCCTGGTATCTTCGCTTCGGCTCGCGCCGATTTTCCGAAGCGCGCGGTCCGGGACGACGACATCGTCGACGCGCTCGCCTGTTTGTGGACCGCCGAGCGGATCGCGGCCGGAACCGCCACCACCCTTCCAGTTCGTCCACCCCGCGACCGCCACGGTCTGGCGATGCGGATCGTTACCTGAACGCACCAGGAGCAACGCCATGGGTTCGAGCACCGTCCGGTTGGTTGCCGCGCTGATCGCGTCGACGATGACGGTTGGAACACTGACCGCTCAGTCGGTGGCCAGCCATCCGCGAGTTCGGGAGGCCGTCGCGGCCTACGAGAAGTGGCTCGACGGCCAGCGGGCCTTCTCTCGGATTCCGGGGGTGGCATCGGCGCTGGTGGTCGACCAGGAAGTGATCTGGCAGGGCGGGAGCGGCGTTGCCGATGTCGATCGGAAGACCCCCGCCACGGCGTCGACGCTGTACAGCATCTGCTCGATCTCGAAGCTGTTCACCAGCATCGCCGCCCTTCAACTCCGCGATCAGGGCAAGCTCCGACTCGACGATCCCGTCGCCAGGCACCTCCCGTGGTTCCGGCCGCCGACGGAGTTTTCCGCCGACGGGCCGATCACCGTCGAGGGCCTCCTGACCCACGCGGCCGGCCTCCAGCGCGAGCTGGCCGACACCCTCTGGCTCGAACCGAACATGGCGTTCCCGACCATCGAGGAGGTCATGGCGGGGGTGGCGGCGCGCGAGGTGACTTACCGGCCCGGCCAGTATTTCCACTACTCGAACCTGGGCTTTACGCTGGCGGGGGCGGTGGTGGCCGCGGCGGCCGGACGGTCCTACCATGACTACGTCCGGGCTCAGATCCTGACTCCGTTAGGCATGTCCGACACCTACTCGGAGATGCCGCCGGCCGAACGGGGCAAGCGGCTGGCCACCGGCTACAGCGGCATCGACCGCGACGGGAACCGCCATCCAATGCCGTTCTACCAGACCCGGGCCATGGCCCCGGCCGCCGGCTACGCGTCCTCGGCGCTCGATCTGGCCCGCTTTGCCTCGTGGCAGTTCCGGCTCCTCGACCGCGGCGGCGCCGAGGTCCTGGCGGCCCCCACCCTCCGGGAAATGCAGCGGGTCCACTTCGTCGATCCGGGGTGGGAAACCACCTGGGGGCTCGGCTTCGAGGTCTGGCGCCACGACGGCAAGACGTTCGTCGGGCACGGCGGCAGTTGTCCCGGGTATCGAACCCATCTGCTGCTCAAGCCGGACGAGAAGATCGCCACCATTACCATGGCCAATACCTTCGACGCCAACGCCATGGCCCTGGCGCAGCAGGCCTACCAGTTCCTCGGTCCCGCGGTCAAGGAAGCCCGGGCCGATTCCGCCCGGACCGTGGCCGCCGCCGACCCGTCGCTCGACCGCTACCTCGGCAGCTACTGGAGCTTCGGGGGCGAGATGGAGGTGATTCGCTGGCAGGGCGGCCTCGCCACCATGGCCGTGCCGAGCGCCGATCCGGTCAAGTCGATCACCAAGTACCGGAAGGTCGGGGAGCACACCTTCCGGGAGGTTCGCGAGGATGGGGCGCTGGGGGAGCGGATGGTGTTCGACATCGGGCCGGACGGCCGGCCGACCCGGGCGCGAACGAACTACCTGTTCGCCCGGATTCCGGGTCGGTAGCGGTCAGGGCAGCCGGACCCCGCCGGCCAGTCCGAACTCCATCCCGACGAGGAGCTCCGAGCCGCTCCAGCCTAACGCCTCGCACGGCACGGCCAGCGGCTCGGGCGTCGTCGCGCTCGACCAGGTCCGGGCGTCGGCGCTGTAGAGCAGGGCCGACGACAGCGTCTGGCAGCCGACGAATACCGACCCGACTCGAACGATCGATTCCAACTCCAACGCCGTCGCGGCGGTCGCCGCCACGTCCCCCACCAGCGTCCAGGTCAGTCCATCGGGAGAGCGCACCACCCGGAACCGGTTCATCCCGATCAGTTCGGTGCCGGTCCAGAACAGCCGATTGATCGGTGCCGGGGCCGGCGCCGACGCCGCCCACGTCAAACCGTCGGGGCTCACGTAGGAAACGTTGCCGGAGACCGTCACGAAACGGGTTCCGGTCCATTCGAGGTCGTCGAGCTGTCCGGTGGCGACGGAGCGGGCGGCCCAACTGATCCCGTCGGCGCTGGACGTCACGGCACCCTGCTGGCCGATGGCCACCACCCGGCCGCCGGCCCAGAGCATGTCGCGGAGGTTGTTGGTGGTGCCGCTCGAACGGAGGGTCCAGGTGGCGCCATCGGGACTGGTGGCGATCCGCCCCTGCTGCCCCGCCACCACGTAGAGCGAACCGGTCCAGGTCGCCACCGCGTCGTTGGTCTGGAACGGCATCGGGAACCGCTGCCAGGTCACCCCGTCCCGGCTCATCATGATGGCCTCGTCCTCGGCCACCAGGAACCGGTCGATCGACCAGGTGATGGGGTACTGCCCGCCGTCGAACTCGAAGAGCCGCATCGACCAGGTGCTCCCGTCGTTCGATTGGAGCGTGGCCGCGCCGAGGGCCAGCGTCGAGGTCGGCGAGCGAGCCAGGTTCTTGAGGATCCCGTGCCGCCCGGTGTCCAGCTCCGTCCATTGCGCCCCGTCCGGGCTGGAGAGGATGGCTCCGCCATTCAACGTGACACCGTTGAAGCTGCGGTACGCCAGGGCCAGGTAACGATCGCCACTCCAGATCAGGTCCTCGATCGGCATGGCGGACCCATTCGGGCCGGAGATCCGCCAGTCGATCGTGGTCGGTATCTCGGTCCAGGTCAGGCCATTGGTGCTGTGGCCAAAGGTTCGACCCCGCCACTTCACGAATCGGCTGCCGTCCCAGGCCAGGCCGGAGTTCTGGAGGTCGCCAGACAAACCGGGCGAGGTGGCCCAGGTTTTCCCGGTGTCGGCGCTGACGACCACGGCCGATCCCGAACCGATGTTGGCGGCCAATAGAGTGCCGGTCCAGACCAGTTCCGTGGTGGTCGAGGCGGGGCTGGTGCCCAGGGTGGTCCACGCCAGGCCGTCAGGGCTGGTGAAGAGGAGGCCGCCGTCGCTGGCGATCAGCTTGGCGCCGGTCCAGATGATCGAGCGCCGGGTTGGGAGCGGACCGACCACCGTACCGATGCCGTTTGCCTTGGTCCAACTCACGCCGTCCGGACTCGAGTAGACGCCGCCCGCGCCGATGGCCACGAAACGGGTGCCGGTCCAAGCGAGGTCGAACGGCGTGAACGCGGCGCCGAGCGACCCGCCGGTCCAGCGAGCGCCATCGGTGCTCGTGTACGACCGGCCCTGGGAGCCAAGCGCCACCCATCGTCCCGCGCCCCACGCCGCGTGGGTGGCCTGGGCGCCGATGACGTGCCAGTCGAACCGAGGGATGGCCGGGGGAGGGGGCGCCACCGTGACGGATGCGGATCCGGAAACCGACCCCGCCGTCGCCGTGATCAACGTGGTACCCGCCGCCACCGCCGTGACGGTGGCGGTCGCGCCGGTTCCCGACACGGTCGCGACGGCGGGGCTTCCCGAGGTCCAGGAAACCGTCGGGCTCGTCACCGGACCAGTGGTGCTGACCACGGTTGCGGTCAGGCCGCCCGTGGCGCCGATGGCGAGGGACAAGCTGGCCGGTGCCACCGACACCGAAACGATCGTCGGCGGTGGCGGAGGGGGCGGCGGAGGCGGGGGTACGGCTCCGGGCGAGGTGGAACAGCCCAGAATCCCGGTCAACGCCAGGGCAGCGGGTCCGCACGCTCTCGATCCGATCGACATCCGCACCTCGTTTGGCCGGAGGGTGGGGCGACCAGCGCGGCCCGCTTGCGCCCCCCTCCGGGGTCGGCTAGGTATGGGCAGACGGCCGCCACGCTACCGCTCACCCCTCCCATTGCGCATGACCGACGAAATCCCCTCAACCGGTGGCTGGCCGGAGGACGAGGGACCCTGGGGGACCATCCCGGTCCCGCTCGAGCGGGACGACCTCGATCGACTCTACTCCGCGGCGTACGCCGAGCTGAAGCGCCTGGCCCGTTCGGTGCGACGTCGGGACCGGGGCCACTCGCTCACCACCACCGCGCTGGTCAACGAGGCCTGGCTCAAGCTGGCCCGGTCGCCGACCCTGACCGTTCACAGCGGGGTTCACTTCAAGCGGGTCGTGGTTCGGGCCATGCGGCAACTGCTGGTCGAGGCCGCTCGGCGTCGGCGGGCGGCCAAGCGGGGCGGCGGAGAGGATCTGGTCGTGACGATTCCGGACGACCTTCTCCCCGGGATGGCGCCCGATGACTATGTCATCGCCCTCGACGAGGCTCTGGCGCGGCTGGCGGCGCGCTATCCTCGTCAGGCCCGCACCGTGGAGACCCGCTACTTCGGTGGCTTCGACGTGCACGAAACCGCGGCGGTGCTCGACATATCGAGGGCCACGGTGGAGCGGGACTGCCGGTTCGCGAAAGCGTGGTTGCGGGCCGAGATCGAGGCCTCGTCCTGAGCATGTCCCGCCATCCCGACCGGGCCGACGTCGTCGACGCCCTGTTCCACGCGGCCCTGGCCCGCCCGGTGGCCGAACGGGCGGCCTTCCTCGCGGCGGCCAGCACCGACGCCGAGATCGTGGCCGAGGTGGCCGGCTTGCTCGCGGCCGACGAAGCGACCGGCCCAACCCCGTTGGTCACCGGCGGCTTGGCGGTCGCGGCGGATGCGCTCCTGACGGAAGCCGATGATCGGGTGGGCCAGCAGATCGGGCCGTACCGGATCGTCGAGCGGATCGGCGCGGGAGGGATGGGTGTCGTCTATCGCGCCGAACGAGCCGACGTTGGCGCGCGAGTGGCCCTCAAGGTCCTTCGCGATCCCCTCTCCCCCGAAGCCGGCCGCCGGTTCCTCGAGGAACGGCGGGTCCTGGCGCGGCTGCGCCATCCGGCGATCGCGACCCTCTTCGACGCCGGCACCAATGCCGGCTCGCCCTGGTTCGCGATGGAGCATGTCGAGGGACGCCCCCTGCTGGCGCACTGCCGGGAAACCGGCGCCGGGATCCGGGAGCGCTTGCGGTTGTTTCGGGCCATCTGCGAACCCGTCGCGTACGCCCATCGCCAGCTGGTCATCCATCGCGATCTCAAGCCATCCAACGTCCTCGTCACCGCCACCGGCGGGGTCAAGCTGATCGACTTCGGGATCGCCACCGGACTGCCGGGCGCGGAGACGGAAACGGAGCCGTCGTTGGCCCTCACGCCGGCGTATGCCGCCCCGGAGCAGCTTCGGGCGGAGGCGGCCACCGTGCAGGCCGATGTCTTTTCGCTTGGCGTCATCCTGTACGAGTTGCTGACTGACCGGCTTCCGTTCGATCGCGCCCGGCCCGAGGCGGAGGCACTCCGGCCGACAGCGGCCGGGCTGGCCGGCGCGGCGGACGGCATCGACCTGGCGGACCTCGACCTGGTGTGCCTGACCGCCATCGCGGCCGATCCGGCTCGCCGCTACGGCTCGGTCGAGGCGCTCCTCCGCGACCTCGACGCGCTGAGGGCGGAATGGCCGCTCGAGGTCCGCGCCCGAGAGGTCGGCTACCAGCTCCGGAAGCTCTGGCGCCGGCGGAAGCGGACCATCCTGGTGGCGGGTCTGATCGGGCTTGGCGGGGGAGTGGCTGCCGCGCTGTACACCAACGGCCTGGCCCAGGCCCGGCTCCGGTCGGACGCGGAGGCCCGTCGCGCAGAGCGCCTCCAGGGCCTGTTGGTCGGTCTGCTCCAGGGTGGCGACGATGCCGTCGGGCCGGCCGACAGCGTCCGGGTCGTGACTCTGGTGGACCGCGGCGTCGAACAGGCGGCCACGCTCACCGCCGAGCCGCGGCTCCAGGCCGATCTGTACGAGACGTTAGGTACCATCCAGCGACAGCTCGGCCGGTTCGACCGGGCCGATTCGCTCCTCACCCTGTCGCTCGAACGCCGACGCGCCCTGGCCGCCCCCGACGACGCCGATCTGAGTCGGGGTCTGATCGCCCTGGCGCATCTCCGCACCGACCAGGCCCGATTCTCCGAGGCGGATTCGCTGGCCCGCTCGGCGATCACCATCCTGGACCGTGCGCCCGGCGCCACGAGGCGGCAGCGCGCGGCGGCGCACGAGGCACTGGCGGAGGTCGAAGAACAGGCGGGCAATTATCGGGAAGCGATCGCGGCTCTCGAGCGCGCCATTGCCATCGCCGGCCCGGTCACCGACACCACGGCGGAGCTGGCCTCCCGTTGGTACTCCCTGGCCAACAACTACTACTACGCCGGCGTCCGGGACACGGCCGAGTTGCTGAACCGGCGGGTCCTGGCCCTCTGGACCCGCGCCTACGGCGAACATCATCCCCTGGTGGCTGACGTCGTCATCAATCTCGGCGCCATCGAGCAGGATCGCGGTCGGTACCCCGAGGCCGAGCGGCACTATCAGCGGGGGACCGCGATCATGGAGCGCTGGTACGGACCCGACCATCCCCGCACTGCGGCCGCGATTGCCATGGTCGGTCGGGCAGCGCTCCTCCAGCAGCAAAGGGACCGGGCCGACACCCTGATTCGCCGCGCGCTGGCCATTCGCCGCCGGGTGCTCGGGCCCCACCATCCTCGGGTCGGACTGATGCTCAACGAGCTGGCCAACATCGCGTTCGGGCGGGAGCGGCTGGTGGAAGCGGAGTCCCTCTTCGTCGCGGCCATCGAATCGTATGAGGGTGCCTATCGGGGTCCCCATCAGTACCGGGGTGCAGCCGAGTCGGGGCTGGCCAGCGTCTACCTCGCCAAGCGCGACCCGATCCGGGCCGAGGCGGCCGCACGGAGAGCCATCGCGACGTTCGAGGCCACGCTGTCGGCCGAGCACCTCAACACTGGGATCGCCCGGGTCAAGCTCGGCCGGGCGTTGATCCGGCAGCGCCGCTTCACCGAGGCGGCGCCCGAAAGTCGGCGGGGGTACGAGACCGTCAAGAAGGAGGCCGGGATGTCGGCCCCTTGGATCAAAGGCGCGCTCGGAGACCTGATCGAACTTGCCCGTGCCCTGGGTGACGAAAGTGGCCGCGAGCGATACGAACGGGAGCTGGCCGGACTCCCGAAGTAACCCAGCCGGTCACGGGGTACAGGCCACCCGGTTGAGCGGTTGGGGCGTGTCGGGGAGACTGCCGCTGGCGACGACCGACTGGCCCTGGCCCGTGGCGGCGAGTCGGCCGGTCATCGCCTGGAGTTCACTCTTCAACGCGGCGAGCGTACCGAAGCTCGCCTGGCACGCACTGACCACCTGACGACGGGCCTGGTCCTGGAGGGCGGAGGTCCGACTCCGCAATCCGATGGCGGCCTCGCGCGCGGTGGCGATCTGCCTGGCCCCGTCGCTGCGACAGACCGAGTACGCCTCGAGATTGGCGCCCACGTACCCGGCGATTCGCTGCGAGTCGGGGAGTACCCCGCCGGCGAGCGGTCTGAAGATGTCGCGCTCCGCGCTGTCGGCGGCCAGGCTCTGGAGGAGGATGAAGTCGGTGAACCGGCCGAAATGCGGGGCGCCGAAACCGCGAGCCTCGAGCGCGTTCCGGTAGGCCTCGACCTGAGGCCCTCGTTCGGCCCAGTCGCGCCGGTATCGCTCGATCTGGGCCGACCGGGTGGCCAGGAAGCGGGCCCGAAACGCCGGCGACAGGGCCTGGAGCAGCTGATCGAGGATGGCCGGCGGTTGCACGACCAAGTAGCGGTACTCCGGCTTGACCCGCGGCGCGTTCCCGACCTTGAGGATGCAGACGAGGCTGGTGAGGGCGTCGGTCAGCGAATCGGGCGCCACCGGCCGGCGGACTCCGCCCGTTTCCACGAACTCCGGCGCGGTGGCGTTTTGGCAGCTGGCCTCCGAGGTCCAGCCGTTCTCCTGATGAGACGCCTCGAGCCGGGCGATTCGCTGACCCAGCGCCGTCACCGAGTCCTTCAGCGCCGCGACCCGGGTGTCCTGCTGCCGCGCGGCGGCCCGCGCCACCACCGCGGACTCCCACTCGGGGTACCGGAATCGCGACGTCTCGGCGTGGGACTCATCGGTACGCCGGATCGGAAGGACGCGCTGATTCGGGAGGCGGATGGCCAGGCAGACGGGGCCGACCGGCGCTCGGCTGATCTGCTCCGGCAATCGGAACCGCCAGGTCCGGCTCCCCGGGGTGCCCTCGGCCAGGATCCCGAAACAACCGGTGGCGCGCTGGGGCCTCGAGTCGTTGGGGTCGATGAAGCAGTCGACGCCGAGCCGCCCATCGCTGGTCCGATACTCGGCGACCAGATAGGGTGGCGTCGCGGCCAGCTGGGCGTCCCACGGGTGCTTCTTGCTCCACTCCAACAGGATCGAGCCCCGGACCGCGGTCACCTTGGTTTCCAGGGTCTCCCGGCTCTGCGCGGCGACGACCGAGACCGGCAGGAGCGCCAACCCGAACAACAGCCAGCGCTTCATGGGCGGCTCGGGCCGGGGCGATCGACCAGCTGGGTGACGTAGCCCAACCGCAGCAGGGTCTCACGGCTCAGATCGGCGCCGTCGAGGATGCTGGTGTCGTACATCGCCTCGACCATTCGGATGGCCGGACCGGCCCGCTCGCCGAGTGCCTGGACCTGGTTCCGCCACGAACGGAGCGCGGTCATCATCGCGTCGCGCTCGAACCGCATCAGAATGTCCTGCGACGCCGCGATGCCCTCGACCGCGAGCCGTTCGCGATCACGAGCCTCGGCCTCGGCGGAATAGGGTTCCCCCGGGGCGCAGGCCCGGGCCGAAATGGGCGGGGGCGTCTGCCGGGTGCCCTTGAGGAGCAGGAGCGACTGCTGGAAATACTGGAGCAGCTCGAGCGAACGCTCGCACGCTACGGACTGAGAAATGGCGAACTGCTCGCGCAACCGCCCCTGCCGGATCCGGGCGGCGGTACTGTCGTCCAGGCCACCCATGACGCGTGAGGCGGAGTGGACGACGAAGCTGGCCGAATCGTCGATGAACCGGAACAGGCCGCCCAGGAACGCGACCGTGCACGAGCTGGCGCAGTTGGCTCCCTTGGGCACCCGAACGGTGGCCGCCTTCTGGCGCAATACCTTCCCGACCGCGATCCCCTCGGCGAGGTGCCCGCCCCCGGATTGGAGCCATACTTCCTTGTACTTGATGTCGCGTCGGCTGAGTTCGCGGCTGAGCCGGGCCGCGTCACCCTCGTAGGCGCGCGTCGCGACGTGGAACTGGGTTTCCCATGGCTTGCAACGGGGGCCCCGACAGTCGCGCAGGAGCAGGACCGTGTCCGATCCGAACGCGAGGACGACGAACTCCAACGCGAGTGGCGCGGCCGGGGAGATCGCCGCCGACAGGGCAAGGGCCAGCGCGAGCATCGGCGGCGCTAGACGCCAAGCTCGGGTTCGAATTCCTGTTTGGGGGGCTTCCGGCAGTACTTGACCATGGCCGGTTCGTTCTTCGACTCGTCGGCGAGGTGGTCGACGACGGTGCGACACTCCTTGTCGCCCTCGGTGGTGACTTCGCTGGTGGTGACTTCACCCTTGAGGCCGCTCTCCGGCAGAACGTACTCGCGCGTGACCGGTTCGGCCTCGGCCACGGCCGCGTCGATCTCCTTTTGCCGGCTCTCGAGGTCGTTCTTGCTGAGCTTGGCGTAGACGGTGCCGGCCAGCATCGTCCCGCCTTTGCAGAGGACCAAGGCCGTCCCGATCTGGAAACCGCGGGTGAGCTTCTGGGCGTTGACGCCCGTGATCTTCCGCCGGCGGAGTTCAGCCTGGGCGATCTTCTCGCCGAGCTTGAGCCCGGCCACCACGCCGCCGCCGCAGAAGGCGACCTTGAGGGCGGCCTTGCCGAACTGGGCGTGCCCGGGCGTGGGCGTGACGGGACCAACGCCGGCCACCAATGCGGTGGCGAGCCAGCAGGCGCGGAGGAGGTTGGATGGCATGGCGGCCTCGGCGGTCGGATGGACCTCGGAGGCACAATTTTGAGTCGCGAATGGCGGTTGCGCAAGAACTGCAATCGACTGACGAAGGCCGGCCCCGCGATGAGGGGTTTGGGCCCTGTTCTACGCATTGCAAAGGGGGCCTTGGCCCCGGCGTCGATCGGGGCCGGCAATGCGCCTAATTGGGGGCAGCTCCTGACGGTACGAAGGTGGCCAGTGGCACCACGATGGCGGAGAACGGCGTTCCCGGGTTCTCGACGAATCCGACTTCCGCCACGAAGCCCGGCAGCCCCGTGCCCGCCGCCGTCAGGTTCGGGTAGTAGATCATCAGATGGGGTCGCCAGGCCCCGACCGCCGTGCCGGTGCCGCTCACCAGCTGCTGGGCGGCCGACATCATGTACGTCATGGCGGGCCTGGTCGGCAGCCGGAGCCGACCGGTTCGAATCTCCTCGGCCACCTGTTTTTCGGTTTCGGTGTCGTTCCGGCCCGCGGCGTAGAGTTCCACCCGCCGCATCTGGATCGGCATGATGGTGGCGCTGCCCTCCGCGTCGAAGCAGTGCGGCTCCACCGACGGCACCCACGGGCGACCGACGTAACAGTTGACCGCGGTCGTTCCCGAGTCGCCGATGGCGTACCGCTCGCCCGTCCAGAGCCAGACCCGCGATCCGGCGCTCACCGCGCCGGGTGCCGCGCTCCGGGCCAGGGCGATCTCCGCCTGGCGCTCCATCGGGGCCCGAGCGCCCTGCCGGGATTGCGCCGCCGCCGCGCTCGTCGCCACCACCCCGATTGCCGCCGCCAGTGCCAGTCGCATGTCGTCCTCCGAATCAGGGTTGGTTCGGTGGGGCCGGGCGGTCCAGCTCGCCTCGCGCTTCGAGCCAGCCCCGTTCGACCGCGGGAGCCAGGAAGAAGGCGTCGAACGCGCGGCCCACGGCGACGTTGCCGCCCGCGAACCGAGTCCGCAGCGCCGAGAGATCGACCGCCTTCCGAGTGGCCTCGAGGTCGAGCCCCTTGGCGACGGCGTCCCGAGTCTGGCGAATGGTGGCGTCCAGTAACTCCACGAAGAGATCGAGATAGGCCCAGTCGCGCTGGACCGCGCCGTGTCCGGGAACGACCGCCACCGCGGGCAGCGTTCGGAGCTGCGTCAGAACCGCCTTCCACTCGCTCAAGTAGGAGCCGAACGAATAGGGCGCCGGGTTGACGAGGAGATCCCCGGTCACCAACACCCGCTCGGCGGGGAGCCAGACCGAAAGGTCGCCGCGGGTGTTGCCCCGGCCGAGGTGCCGGATCACGATGGTCCGGTCGCCGCGACGGAGGACCAGCGAATCGGCCACCAGCAGGGTCGGCCGGACCGGCACGATCTCCTTGACCTTGGGAACGGCCCATCGCAACGCGGCGATCTGGGATTTGACGGAGGCGCTGTCGGCCGCGGTGTACGGCGTCCCGTCCCGGCGAACGCCCTTGGCCAGGCGGTCGCCGAGGTCGGTGATGAACTGTGGGAGGTTGGTCTTCCAGGTCGGCTCGAGGGAAGGGAGTTCCTGCGCCTCGAGGTCGAGAAGGGTGTTGGGATGGGCCACGAACTCGACGCCCGGAAACGCGTCGCGGTACGCCTGGTTCCCGAACCAGTGGTCGCCGTGCCAGTGGGTGGTGATGACGTAGCGGACCGGATTGGGGGTGAGCTTGCGGATTTCCGCGATGATCCGCCGGGCCGTGGCGGGAGTCCACTGCGCGTCGACGACCACGACGTCGGTGGCGTTGACGATCACGACGGCGGTGCCGTCGACGTTGGCCAGGTTCCCCAGCGGGTTGTCGAACACGAAGGCCCAGACCCCGGGCGCCAGGGCCACCTTCTCGAACCCCGGTCCCTGGTACGGCCGGTCCTGCGCCCCGATGGGCGCCGAACCGGCGGCGAGCGCCACCGCCGCCAGGATCTGCCACGAACGACGAGTCGTCACGGTTCCTACCCCGATCTACCGAGGTCGGCATGATCGGCAGGGACGGCTCAAAGGGCTTGAAGGATCTTGCGTCCTACAGCGAGACCACCCCGAGCGGCGCCGTCGTCCGCCAGCGGCCGCGGGTAAAGTCCGGAATCGAGATCGGCTTGCTCCGCGCCGCGACGGACTGCTCCGTGAGCGGCGTGATGACGCTCCACGCGGCCGCGTCGTAGACGTCCTGGTCGGTGGGCAGGCCGTTCCGGAGGCAGTGGATCAACCGCCAGTCCTCGAGGAAGTCCATGCCGCCATGGCCCTTGGTGGCCTGCTTGACCCGGTCCGAAGTCCAGAGCGGATGGTCGTGGCTCGCGTACCAGCGCTCGACCGGATCCCAGCGGTCCTCCTGCTCGCTCCGGCCTTCCACGTAGACCCGGCGCGGATACCCCTCCACCAGACCCTTGGTGCCCTGCAGGACGTACTTTCGGCTGTACGGCCGCGGCAAGTTGGTGTCGTGGGTGACGTAGATCGTCTGGCCGTGACCGGTCCGGATCAGCGTAGTGTTGACGTCGCCCAGGCGGTACTGCTCCCGCCGCTTGGGGCTGTCGGTGGGGAGATGCTCGGCGGCCCAGGCCTGGAGCCCTCGCGACGGGCCACTCATCGAAACCAGGTAGTCGAACCGATTGCCCCGGTTGATGTCCATGGCCTGAGCAATCGGGCCCAACCCATGGGTCGGATAGAGATTGCCGTTCCGCGCCTCCGAATGCGCCCGGCGCCAGAGGCCTTCGCCCTCGTCGGCGAACTTGATGGCCCGGAGGTCGTGGTTGTAGCCGCACTCGCCGTGGAGGATCTCGCCCAGCAGGCCGAGCCGGGTCAGGTTGAACGCCAGCAGCTCGAGCCGGTCGTAGCAGCAGTTCTCCATCATCACGCAGTGCTTCCGGTACTTCTCGGCCGCCTCGACCATGGCCCAGCAGTCCTCGGTCCGGTACGCGGCGGGAACCTCCGTCGCCGCGTGCTTGCCGTGTTTCATGGCCGCGAGGAGTACCGGGACGTGCCATTCCCACGGCGTGGCCGTGTAGACGAGGTCGAGGTCCTCTTCGGCGCACATCCGCTCGAAGTCCGTCGGTCCGCGATCGTAGCCCGTGGGCTTCGGCTGGCCCGCCTTGACCGCCATGGCCTGGGCGGCCGCCACCCGCTCCGGCACGATGTCGCAGACCGCTTTGAGTTCGACGCCATCGATGGCGAGCAGATTCTCGACGTGCACCGATCCCATCCCGCCCACGCCGACGAACCCGATCCGGACCCGGTCGATCGGCTCGGCCCGGAAACGGTCGGTGGCCTCGCCGACCCGAGTGACTCCGGCGCCAAGGTCGGCGGCGGGGAGGGCGGCGGCGGCGCCGAGGGCGGCGCTGGTTTCGAGGAAGCGGCGGCGGGACGGGTCGTGCATTGGAAGTCGCTCCATCGGGCGGAAGGTCAGTCGCGTCGGGCGGCGAGCCAGGCCGCCATCCGGTCGAAGTATCCGGGGACGAAACGGGAAAGGCCCGGGTATTCGGAACCCGCGCCGGTCCGGGCCTCGAGCAGTACGTGGTTGGCGCGGGGCAGGACGACGTGTTCCACCCGCTCGTTGCCCGCGGCGCGGAGACCGCGCTCGATCGGCGGCCACGATTCCCGCGGCGGGACGTTGGCGTCGAGTTCGCCGAAGAAGAGGAGCACGGGGCTCGTCACCTTGGTCCAGGTGGCGGCGGGATCGTAGTCGATCAGGAGCCGGTAGTAGGCTCGGAACGGCGCATCGACTGGCCTCGGCGGATAGAGCTCCGCGCTGGCGCCGTGTTCGGCAAAGAACCGTTCCAGGCGGTCGAACCCCCGTCCGGTCGTCGTCACGGTGTCGTCGATCATCTGGTAGCGGGTGGCGACGGCGATCTGTTCCTCCGAGGCGCCGGCGAACCGGTACTCGTACTGGACGTTGAGGACGCCCTGCTCCCGGACCGTGGTGCCGGTCCCGGCGTGCACGATGAGGAACGCGATCTCACCCGGCGCGCGGCTGATGGCGAGCGGCATGATCCACCCGGCCTGACTGATGCCCCAGAGGCCGATCCGGTCCCGGCGGATGTCGGGCCGCGCGGCCAGCGCTCGCACGCCGGCCACGACGTCGTCGGCCAACGGTCCGAAGCCGACCTGTTGCCAGTCTCCCGAAGAACCGCCGGTGCCGCGCTTGTCGAAAGCCAGCACCGCAAACCCCTGACTCGTGAAGAACGGCACCCAGATTCCGAGGTGGTTCCGGGTGAGCGGCCCGGAGCCGTGCACCAGCACGATGGCCGGGTGGGGGCCCGGTTGGCCCGGAGTGGTCAACGTACCCTGGAGCGTCACCTCGCCGTTTCGGAACGAGAACTCCTCCGTCGTTGCCGCCACCCGCGAGGCGGTCACCGGAGGGGTCCAATCGGCGCCCCGAACGGCGATGCCCGTGACCGTCCCGTCTTCGGCCCGCTGGACCTCGAGCGTGTCCGCCGGGAATCGCGGCGCCACCAGGCTTCGGCTGATCAGGAGCCGATCCGGGCCGACCGGGATCAGACCGCCGATTCGGCCCGTCGTGTAATCGACCAACTGGGGCACCGGCCCGAACTCCTCGAACGGCGCGATTCCGAACAGATGACCGTCCGAGCCACGATAGGCACCGAAGAGCCGGCCCCAGTCGGCCGGAGCGAACGGGGCCGCCAAGCGAAGTTCGACGGTTCGGCGGTCGGTGCCGCGGCGGGCCTGGCCCATGAACCGCCCGTCCTCGACCAGTCCGGCGATCGTCGCGGTGTCGCCGTCCACGACGGCGTCGAAGACGATCGAATCCGCCCGGTCGGGCCGCGGGGTGATCGGGGCGTCAGCCAGGCGCCAGCCGCGGGCGGTGACGTTCCCGCCGCCCGCGCTGTCGACCGTCAGCTCGAAGGGGGTGGCGCCGGTCGAGTCGACCAGATCGCCCACCCAGCGGCCAGCGGTCAGGGTCGGTCGAGTCCCGCAGGCGAGGGCGGACGCGGCGAAACCGGCGACCAGCAAGATCCGGGTGATCATGGGATGACGCCGAGTGCGGCCGGCGCGGTGACCCGGCGGACGAACGCGGTGAATGCCGTCATGTATCGGTCGCGGTCGGCCTCCCACGCGGAATCGTGGTCGCCCCCGAGCAGCACCAGTTCCTTCGGCTCCCGGGCCAGGCCGTGGAGCCGTTCGCCGTGGGACACCGGAATGGTGCCATCGGCGCGGGCGTGGAGGATCAGGACCGGTTTCCCGATGCCGGGCAGCTTGGCCGCGTTGTCGAACCGGTTGTCGGCCAGGAGGGCAATGGGCAGCCAGGGATATCGTTCCTGGCCCACGGCCGGCACCGAGGCGAACGTCCCCTCCAGGATCAAACCCGCCGCGGGCACCCGGGCGGCCAGCTCGGTCGCCACGCCGCCGCCTAACGAATGGCCGTAGATCACGATCCGGTCGGGCTTCACGCCCAGGGTATCGCCGAGGTAGCGATAGGCGGCGGTGGCGTCATCGTAGAGGCCTTGCTCGGTGGGCGGCACGTCCGAGCTGGCGCCGAAGCCGCGGTAGTCGAAGGCCACCAGATTGAACCCGGCCCGGGCCAGATCGGCGTAGTACCGCTGCCGCCTGGCCAGCGTGATGTTCCCGGCGTTGCCGTGGCAGAGGACCAGCCAGGGGCCGGTCGAGTCGCCCCGGATGATCCAGGTGGCCATCCGGACGCCGTCCGTCGATCCGATTTCGAAGGCCTGGAGGTCGAGGCCGAGCGAATCGGCGACGGGCACCTGCTCGCGCCCGCCGTAGGCCGCGGGCTGAAAGACCATCGCGGATTCGTTGGCCACCAGCCAGGCCACCATCCCGCCATAGCTGAGGGCAAAGACCCCGAAGACGGTCAGCGCCGCGCGCCGCAGGAACGTCTTCACGTGGTCCGGTCCGCCCCGGTCAGGGCCTTCAGCATCCGGTACCAGAACGTGGCCGCGTCGTGGAACGCTTTGACCCCGACCCGCTCGTCCCGCCCGTGGGCCCGGACGTCGTTGATCTCCTCGAAGATGGCGCTGACACCGTAGACCGGAATCCCGCCGTTCCTGACGTAGAGCCCGTCCGTGGCGCCGGTCGACATCTCCGGCACCACCGTGGCGGTCGGCCACATCTCCTTCACCAGTCGCTCGATCGGGCCCACCACGTCGGCGCGGAGCGGCGACGGCGGGCTCGGCTTGGCGGGGTCGGACGCCGTGATCACGATCTCCGGATCGTTCACCACCCGCGCCAGCTCCGCCGCCACCGCCGACTGG
>JAEUJH010000147.1 GCA_016794825.1 Gemmatimonadota bacterium | reverse complement strand
GGACCAGGGTGACGGTTCCCCAGGCCCGATCCGGGCCTGGGGAACGTCGGGCCGTCAGGGCACCAACGCCTTGGGCGGCGCGAGGGGTACGCCGAGTGCCGCGTGGGCCAGTTTCCGGAGCAGTTCGCCGCTCTTGGCCGTCCCCGAATTGCTGAGCACCGTCACCGACAGTTCGGCGCTCGGCACCCAGGTGTTGGCCGTGATGAACCCGTGGATTCCGCCGCCATGGGAGATGGCCTTCCGACCCGCGACCGAATCGACCTGGAGGCCGAACCCGTACTGCCGCGCGCCCCGCGACGCCGCCCCTTCGGCGGTGGTCATCATCCGATACGACTCGGCCGACACCACCTTCCCGGTGTGGAGGGCGCGGTTCCAGCGGACCAGATCGCCGACGGTGGAGCAGAGGGCCCCGGCGGCAAAGGGCTGCGACATCGCGAGGTACTTGGCGTTGACCCAGGTGCCGTCCTTGTTCTCGTAGCCGTCGGCCCGGCGGGGAATGACCGGCTCGTTCATGCAGTTCCGGGTGTCGCTCAGGCCAAGGGGCTTGGCGAACCGCTCGATCACGTCGTCTCCCCACGACCGACCAGTGGCCTTTTCGATCAGCATGCCGAGGAGGACGTAGCCCGTGTTGTTGTAGGACCAGTTCGTGCCGGGAGCGAAATCGAAGGGCTTGCCGCTGGTCAGCGCCACGATCGTGTCGGGCACCATCTCCTCGCCCCACCGGGCGGCCCAGACGGGGCCCAGGCTGGTGTAGCTCGGGATCCCCGACGTGTGGTTGAGGAGTTGGCGGACGGTCACCGGCTTCCAGGTTTCGGGGAGCTGGGTCAGGTGCTCGCCGATCGGGCCGTCGAGCCGGAGCTTGCCCTGTTCGACCAACTGCATGACGGCCGCGGCGGCGAACTGCTTGGTGACCGATCCGATCCGGAAGACCGATCGGGCGGTGGCCGGCGCCTCGTTCTCGATGTCGGCCATGCCGTAGCCCTGGAGCAGCAGGGTGTCCTTGCCCCGCACCACGGCGACCGCCACGCCGGGCGCGCCGCGTTCGGCCACGAACGCGCGGGTGAGCGAGTCGGCGATCCGGCGGACGGCCGCGGGGGCGGGGAGGGGCTGGGCGCCCGCGGCGGTCGTCGCGCCTAAGAGGAGAACGGTCAGCAACCGGTACATGGGGCGTTCGTCTCAGGGGATGGAGGTCCCGGAGTATACCTCAAAGCCCCGCCGCCGGCAGTTCAGCCCGGATGGAACCTTGCCAGGGCTGGGGGTGCCTGGGCGGAGTGCCCGGTCCGTGATCCTTTTTTTCCCGTTCTTGCGCCTTCTGGAATGTCCCCCACAAGGCCCGACCGTGTTCCGCCCCAACCCGACGACCCTGACCGCCGTTGCCCTGGTGACCTTGGCCGCCTGCGGCGGCGGGGGCACCAGCCCGAACCCACCGGCTCCTCCGCCGCCGCCGCCCCCGACCCCGGTGGCGACCGTGACGGTGAGCCCGACGACCGCGTCGCTGGTTCCACAGCAGACCCAAACCCTGACAGCGGCCACCCTCGACGCCGCGGGTAACACCCTGAACGGCCGGACGATCTCCTGGAGCACCAGCGCCACCACCGTGGCCACGGTCAGTGCCTCGGGGGTGGTGACGGCCGTCGCGCCCGGCTCGGCCACCGTTACCGCCACCAGCGAAGGCAAGTCCGCGTCGGCCGCCATTACCGTGACCGACGGCGGTCTGGTGCCCGCGACCGGTGGGACCGTCGACGCGGTCGGCGGGGCGGTCAAGATCGTGGTGCCCGCCGGGGCCGTTACCTCGCCGGTCTCGATTACGGTGACCCCGACCACGACCCAGACGGCATCGCTGCTCGACGGGGTCTACGGCGTGGTCGGAACCAGCTACACCTTCGGCCCGGCCGGGACTACGTTCTCGGCGCCGGTGACGGTCACCGTGAAATACGACCCGGCCAAGATGCCGGTCTGGGCGCTGCCCTCCGATCTGGCGCTCTACCACTTCACCGGCGGCGCCTGGGTCAAGCTTCCGGACCTGGTCGTGGACGCGACGGCCCGCACCGTCACGGCCAAGACGACGTCGTTCAGTCCGTTCACGATCGGCACCCGGCTGCCGCAGGGCGCCCTGACCCCCACGGTCGGATCGGTGAATTTCATCCAGCGGTCCGTGACGTTTACCGCCTCGATTCCCGGACACACGTCCACGGGGCTGACCTACGCGTGGGCCGGGACCAACCGGAACGGGGTGATCAGCCCGCTTTTCGGCGCGGACGCCCAGTACACGATGACCCAGCCGCAGCTTCCGCCGGGCGACCTCGACCAGGTGCAAGTCATCATTCGGGGAGCGATCGATCCCGCCAACCCGACCGTGCTGGTGCCGCTGGCGAGCGCCGAGGCCACGGTCAACGCCAACCTTCAGTTCACCTTCGAGCTGACCCCCGACTTCAGCGAGCCGGATTTCGGCGCCACGCAAACGGTCCGCACCCTCATCCGGAACGCCGACGGGAGCATTTACCAGAACCCCACAGGCCTTCCGGTCCTGAAGGTGTGGAAGTCGAGTCAGCTCCACGGCGACTTCGACATCCACAACCCGAATCACAAGACCGATGTGGACCGCGGCATCTACACCGCCAAGAGCGCCAACGCGTCCGCCAAGTTGCCGCCCCGGGTCGACGAGGTCGAGGTCGACTTCTACGTGGGCTACTACAAGGACTACACCACGACACTGTCGGCGCTCGGCTTTACCCGCGTCAGGGTCGACAGCACGGTCGCGCGGTTCGACGTCAAGAGCGGGTCCGCCAGCGCGTTCCTCGAGGTGGCCCCGAAGACGCTCCTCGCCAACTTCACGGTGCGGACCATCCCGACGCCGGGCGGAGCCTGCAAGACGGCGGACGCGATCATCGCCAAGGTGACCGGCGCGACCTCGTACGACCTGACGGTGACCGGTATCGTCGGCTCGCCGCTCGGGACCACCATCAAGAAGGTGGTCACCGGCCCGACCAGCATCGGGAACATCATGGACGTGTACGACGGCGGGACGTTCTACGGGGTGCCGCTCGACGGCGGGTGCAATACCATCCCGTCGGCGATCCAGGCGCGAGAGGACATTTACAAGAACCAGTATGCCAACGCGACGTTCAAGGTGAAGACGACGCCGTAGCCGCAGGGGCGGCCGGCGCGGGGCCTCGACTGGCCGTCGCCGGCCGCTTGCCGAACCGATCACCGAAGAAGTCGCCCGGCCGCCAGGTTGGCCGGGCGACCGCGTTGGCCACCCGCTCTCCTACCCGATGGACGACCTCGGTGTACTTGGCGCCCGACGGATAGTGCATCCGCTGGCTCAGGTCGTCCTTCGGGGTGTGATACACCGTTCCCAGCCAGCGGCCGAGTTCCGCGGCGCCGTTGACGGTGGTGTCGCTGCTCCGGGTGCCGTTGACGAAGAAGAGCGCCGGCACGCCTCGCTTGACGAACGGATACTGGTCGCTCCGGATGAAGAACGCCTGTTCCGGCATCAACTCCGTTTCCTGCTCGAGGCCGGCCGCCGCGGTCGCGGCCGCCGCATCGTCGCCCAGGGTCGAGGTTTCGGCGCCGAGGGTGACGATGCTCCGGGTGGGGAAGAGCAGGTGGTTGCCGTCCATGTTGAGGTTGGCGACGATCGACTCGATCGGAACCGGCGGGTTGGCGACGAATGAGGCGGCGCCGAGGAGCCCCTTCTCCTCGGCGGCCGTGGCGATGAACAGGAGGGAACGCTTCGGCCGCGGCCGTTGCTCGGCGAAGGCCCGGGCCAGCTCGAGCAGCGACGCCACCGCGGTCGCGTTGTCGAACGCGCCGTTGTAGATCGAGTCGCCGGCCATCGGCTCGCCGATGCCGTCGTGGTCGAGGTGCGCGGTAAAAACCACGTATTCGTCGGCCAGCTCCGGGTCCGATCCCGGAAGCCGGGCGATGACGTTGGCGGCCGTGACCTCCCGCCAGGAACTGGAGCGACGGATCCGAATCCCGGCCGCCAGCGCCGCGGACCGTTTGGCGCCGGTGCGGGCCGCCTCGAGCGCCGTGGGCCAGTCGAGCCCGCTGCCGGCAAAGAGGCGAGCCGACGCGGCGGTGTTCAGCATTGCGCCGCCGGCAATTTCGGGGACGTCGGCCGGCATCGTCCCGTCCGGGTTGAGCCAG
>JAEUJH010000146.1 GCA_016794825.1 Gemmatimonadota bacterium | reverse complement strand
CCAGGACGTGCGGCACGCGGTCCGCGGCCTGGCCCGCGCGCCTGGCTTCACGGCGGCGGTCGTCGCCACGCTCGGGCTTGGCATCGGGGCCAACGCGGCCATGTTCAGCGTCATCGACCGGCTGATGTTCCGGCCCTACCCCTACCTCCGCGATCCCGATCAGGTCCACCGCGTCTATCTCCAGCAGACCTACCAGAACGAGACCATCCTGACCGGGGAGGGGCACGAGTACGCCCGCTATCTCGACCTGGCGCGGTGGTCCTCGACCCTGTCGCAGACGGCCGGTTTCACCAGCCAGAAGATGGCGATCGGGACGGGCGCGGAGGTTCGGGAGCGTCCGGTGGCCATGGTGAGTTCGAGCTTCTTCGACTTCTTCGACATCCGACCCGCCGCCGGGCGGTTCTTCCATCCGGCCGAGGACACCGTCCCCGTTGGCGCCCCGGTCGCCGTCCTCGGCTTCCGGTACTGGCGCCAGGAGCTGGGCGGGCGCGACGTGATCGGGGAGTCGATCCGGGTGCACGACATGGTGCTCGAGGTGGTGGGTGTTGCCCCCGAAGGGTTCTTCGGAATGGAACTCGACGAACCGCCCGACGTGTTCATCCCGATCACCACCTACGCGGCGGCCCGGGATGATGACGACGGCCGCCATTATTTCGACCGGTACAACTGGGGCTGGATGGCCATCATGGTCCGGCGGGCGCCAGGCGTCACGCCCGACCAGGCCTCCGCCGACCTCACGACGGCCTTCGTGCGGAGCTGGAACCGGGAACGGGAGGTCTCACCTCGGACGGCGCCGGTGGAACTGGCGCGTCCCACGGCCATGATCGGACCGCTCAAGACGGCGGCCGGACCCACGGCCGGGCTCGAGCCGAAGACGCTGCTGTGGGTGGCGGGGGTCGCGGTGGTGGTTCTGCTGATCGCCTGTGCCAATGTCACCAACCTGATGCTGGCGCGGGTCATTCGCCGGCGGCGCGAAACGGCCGTCCGCCTGGCACTCGGCGTGAGCCGGGGCCGGCTCGTGGCGCAGAGTCTGACCGAGAGCCTGATCCTGGCGCTGGCCGGCTGTGCGACGGGTCTGGTCGTGGCTCAATGGGGCGGGGCCGCCTTGCGACGCCTGTTCGTGGGCACCGGCCGGCTCGACGTGGTCACCGACTGGCGGACCCTGGGTATTGCGGTGGCGGCGGCGGTCGGTGCCGGCCTGCTCACCGGGATCGGCCCCGTGCTGCTGGCCGGGCGGGGCGACCTGACGGTCAACCTGAAGTCGGGGGCGCGCGAGGGCGGCGGACACCGGTCGCGCACCCGGACGGTCCTGCTGGTGTTTCAGGCGGCGCTCTCGGTGATCCTGCTGGTCGGGGCCGGGCTCTTCGTGCGGAGCCTCGAGCGGGTCCGCGCCATCCGGCTCGGCTACGACGCGGACCGGATCGTGATGGTGGCGCCCCGGCTCCGCACCACCAACCTCACGATGGACGAGGCCCGCGCCCTGGGCCAGCGCCTGCTCGCCGCGGCCACCGGCGTACCGGGGGTCGAGCACGCGGCCCTGGTCAACAGCGTGCCATTCTGGAGCAGTTCGAGCACCTATCTCCGGGTGCCCGGCGTCGACTCGGTCCGTCGGCTGGGTCGCTTCACGTTTCAGGCCGCCACTCCCGAGTACTTCGCGACGATGGGGACTCGGGTCCTGCGGGGCCGACCGTTTACC